>PAQB01000035.1 GCA_002709185.1 Flavobacteriaceae bacterium | reverse complement strand
GTTTGCTTGGATAGAAAATCAGTATCTAAATCTTTGGATTTTTTTAAGGGCTTTAGATGAACCTCAAATATTTCTTTTCGCTCACGAATGTCTGGTAAGTCTACATATATTTGACGATCAAATCGACCTGCACGCATCAATGCTTTGTCTAAAACATCAGCACGATTGGTAGCAGCTAGAACAATTACATTTGAGTTAGACCCAAAACCATCCATTTCTGTTAAAAGCTGATTCAATGTGTTTTCCCGTTCATCATTTGAGCCTGAAAAATTACTTTTACCTCTGGCGCGGCCAATAGCATCGATTTCATCAATAAAAATAATAGCAGGTGATTTGTCTTTAGCTTGCTTGAACAAATCCCGAACTCTGGAGGCACCAACTCCAACAAACATTTCTACAAAGTCCGAACCAGAAAGTGAGAAAAAAGGCGCTTTGGCTTCTCCAGCAACCGCTTTGGCCAATAATGTTTTACCAGTACCTGGAGGGCCAACCAGTAATGCACCTTTCGGAATTTTTCCTCCAAGGGCAGTATATTTTTCTGGGTTTTTAAGAAAATCTACAATTTCTTGAACTTCCTCTTTGGCGCCCTCAAGGCCAGCCACATCTTCAAAAGTGGTTTTAGTTTCAAGCTTTTGATCAAAAAGCTTTGCTTTGGATTTCCCAATATTAAAAATCTGGCCACCACCACCAGGGCCACCGCCACCTGACATTCTTCGCATGATAAAAATCCATACGGCAATGATAAGAATGAAAGGTACAATGGAAAGTAGGATGTCTCCAAAGGCATTGGTTTCCGTTTTAAAGTTTAGTTCGGTGAGTAATTTCTCTTCGATAATGGTGTCTTCAAGTTGTTTTTGAAACAACTGAACATCTCCAAATTCAAAAGCATAATTAGGGGCTATTCCAAGAGGTAAAAATTGCTGTGGTCGTGATTTTCTGTGAATTTCTTTTTTGGAAGCATTGTCTGTAAGATAGACCAAGGCCTCACGCTTGTTTACAATTTCAACCTTCTTTACATCACCATCTCTAAGAAATTTAAAAAATTTGGAGGGTGTTGTGGTCATCCCATTGGAAGTACCCATTCCCCCAGAAAATAAATTGAAAATTAAAAAAACACCAATGATAATGCCATATATCCAGTAGGCATTGAACTTAAAGTTATTTTGTTTTTTTTCTTTTGACATATTAATGGTTTAGTAACTTGTTTCTATTTCTGTGATATTCGCATCTCCCCAGAGGTTTTCAATGTCGTAATATGCACGTTTGTGTTTTTGAAATACATGAACTACAATATTGACATAATCCATTAATACCCACTCCGCATTTTCAGTGCCTTCAATTTGATAGGGCTTTTCATGGAGACTTTTACTGACATTTTTTTGGATTGAGCTGGTTATCGCGTTCACTTGCGTATTGGAATTTCCGTCGCAAATGATAAAATAGTCACAGACTGTATTCTCTATGTTTCTTAAATCTAGCAAGGCAATATTTTCACCTTTTATATCCTCCATACCCTTGATTATTATGGATATAAGTTCGTCGGGGCTAGATGTATTTTTTATCATATATTCGTATTACAATGCAAATTTATTATTTTTTAATTCTAAAACATGATTTATTATCTTAATTAAATTATAATTTAACTCAAAGACCCTCATGCAAATTATCAAACTCGATGCCATTGATTCCACAAATCGTTATTTGGCAGATTTAGTTTCGAAAATTCCATTGAAAGATTATGCGGTTGTTGTGGCTCAATACCAAAGTGCAGGCCAAGGTCAGCGCGGCTCAAATTGGCAATCTGAAAAGGGTAAAAATCTTATAATCAGTATTTTAAAAAAAAATATTGAAATAAAAGTACAGGATCAATTTGAGATTAACATGCGTGTTTCTATGGCTATTTTAATGGCTTTAAAAACATTTGAAATTCCAAACCTTTCTGTAAAATGGCCAAACGACATTTTGTCAGACAATAAAAAAATTTCAGGTGTTTTGATTCAGCTACTTACAAAAAAGCAAAAAATTAATCAGGCCATCATTGGGATTGGAATCAATGTCAACCAAACGCATTTCAACAACTTACCCCAAGCGACTTCAATGAAATCTATTTTGGGTACAGCTTTTGATATTGAGGTATTGGCTACGGAACTAATGGCACAACTTAAACATTATTTTGAAGTTCCAAACACGGATAAATTGATGTCTGAATATGAAAGTGTGTTGTTTAAAAAAAATAAGCCATCAACTTTCGTCAACAAAAAGGGTGTGTCTTTTATGGGTATTATCCTAGGGGTCTCCAAAAGTGGAATGTTGCGTGTACAGTCTGAAAAAGCGATTGAAGAATTTGATTTGAAATCCATTCAAATGCTTTATTGAATCGATTTTGGAATGTTTGTGACCAAGGTTTCTATAAACTTTGAGATTGGACCCTTAATCATCATGGCCATCATGGGGTTAAAGTCTCCGGTAAAAGACAATTGCACTTCGGTTTTATGGCTTTCAATACTTGTAATATTGGCTTTTAGAGTGAAGTCTAATTTTCCACCTGCAGCCCCCAAAACAATGCTTTTGGGCGCTTCTTCTGATTTTTTTTGAAGGATAATTTCGGGCATACCAGTGAGTGCGAAAATAAACTTGTCTTTTTCTAACCGTTCAAATTTGCTGATGTTTTTTGGCATTAATCTCTCAAAGTTTTTCACATCACTCAGGAAATCAAAAACTTCATGAGCCGATTTTGACAGGCTAATTTTTGGCGATTTTAAATTCATATTTTTATCTTATGTCCCATTCCGATGGATTTGAATTCCATTGGGACAGTACGTTCAATTCTTTATCATTTATAAAACCTGTATCAAGGGCTTGCTCCAACAACGCTTCGTAATTACTGAGTGTGTGAAGTTCTATATTTTTCTCTTCAAAATTGGTTTTTGAGCGCTCAAAACCATAGGTAAAAATAGCAGCCATTCCTTTGACATTAACTGCAGCACTTTTCAATGCTTCTACGGCGTTTAGGCTGCTTTTTCCAGTACTGATGAGGTCTTCTACAACAACGACGTTTTGCCCTTTTTCTAAACGTCCTTCAATTTGATTCTGACGGCCATGTTTTTTTGCTTCCGGTCTTACGTAAACAAAAGGCAATCCCAAATCATCAGCCACAAGCGCACCAATCCCAATAGCCCCTGTGGCTACCCCAGCAATCACATCTGGCTTGCCGTAAAGATTTTCTATGTTTTTGGCGAGTTCACTTTTGATGTAATTTCGAATAGCTGGATAGGACAGCACCAGTCTATTGTCACAATATATGGGCGATTTCCATCCCGATGCCCAGGTAAATGGCGCGTTTGGACTCAATTTAATGGCATTGATGTGTAGTAAAACTTCGGCGGTTTTTTTAGCAGTATTTTTATTAAAAATCATAGCTCAAAATTATTAAAAAATACTACATTTACTTTGTATTAATTTGTTTTTAATTAACAATGCAAAAAATTTTTGTTGGTAATAAACCAATAATTTTAACGACTCAGGTTGAAAAGGAAACGGATTTTAAAAATCTTTTTATCGACTCTGTTTCTATTGAGAAAATTCTTTCTGTTCTGAAGAAAGATAAATACAAAGCAGTGCATTTGGTTGGCAGTGATTTGGACAGTATGTTGAAAACATTTTTAAAATTTTTGCCAAATGTTGTTGCCGCAGGCGGCAAAGTTTTAAATGCATCACAACGTATTTTATTTATTTTCCGCAATGGCAAATGGGATTTGCCAAAGGGAAAATCCGAATCCAATGAAACCATTGATAAAACAGCCCTGCGAGAAGTTGAAGAAGAAACGGGTGTCAAGGGCCTTTCAATCACAAAACCACTTGAAATCACCTATCACATCTTTAGAAGAAACAATCAACATCAAATTAAAAAAACCTATTGGTTTGAAATGTTTTCGGACTACGACGGGGATTTAAAACCCCAATTGAATGAAGGCATCACAAAAGTCAAGTGGATTGGCCCCAAAAAACTTAAAAAAGTTAAGAAAAACATCTACGCTAACATTGAATCGCTTATTTAAAAAAATTAAGACTTCAATATTCTTTCTAATCTTACTTAATGCCTTATTTTTGCAGTTTAATATCAATTTAAGATGAGAAAATTTATTCGCAAACGTACTGCAAACACAAAAAATGACATTTTAAGTGGCTTGACTGTTGCCTTGGCCTTGGTGCCTGAGGCCGTTGCTTTTGCCTTTGTAGCCGGAGTGGACCCTTTAGTGGGATTGTACGCTGCTTTTATGATTGGATTGATCACTTCAATTTTTGGAGGTCGCCCTGGAATGATCAGTGGTGCAACCGGTGCATTGGCTGTCGTCATGGTGAGTTTGGTGGCTCAAGGTAATGCAATGGGGACTCCTTCTGAGGAACTAGGACTTTATTATTTGTTTCTAACCGTAATATTGATGGGAGGTATACAAATATTAGCCGGTATTTTTAAGTTGGGTAAATTTGTACGTCTGATTCCGCATCCCGTCATGATGGGGTTTGTTAATGGTCTGGCCATTGTTATTTTTATTTCTCAGTTGGGAATGTTTAAGACCTCTGACCAAGGGGGGCAAGTTTGGATGCAAGGACCTACGCTTTGGACCATGATCGGACTGGTAGCCCTCACCATGGCCATTATGTTTGGCTTACCAAAGTTGACAAAAAAATTACCAGAAGCCTTGATTGCCATCCTACTGGTTTCAACCTTAGTTATTTTTGGGAATTTGGAAGTGGCTACGGTTGGTAGTTTTATTAGAGATGGAGGCGGTGAAGGTTTAAAAGGAGGACTTCCACAAATCCAATGGGCTTTGTTTGATAAAATTCCGCTTAACTTTGAAACGCTAAGATTCATTGGACCTTATGCTTTAATTTTAGCAGCCATTGGTCTAATTGAGTCTTTGATGACTTTAAATCTCATTGATGAACTTACAGAAACAAGAGGAAACTCAAATAGAGAATGCATTGCTCAAGGCAGCGCCAATATTGTGACCGGATTTTTTGGAGGCATGGGGGGATGTGCCATGATTGGGCAATCTATTATCAATATCAAAGGCGGGGGCAGAGGCCGATTGTCTGGAATTGTTGCAGCACTTGCCCTGTTGGCCTTTATTTTATTTGCTTCCAATTTAATTGAACAAGTTCCGATTGCAGCACTCGTTGGTGTAATGTTTATGGTGGTGATTGGAACTTTTGCATGGTCTAGTTTCAGAATTATGAATAAAATTCCAATCACAGATGTCTTTGTTTTGATTTTAGTTTCTGTTATAACTGTATTTTTTGATTTGGCCATTGCTGTAATTTCAGGCGTCATTGTGAGTGCTTTGGTATTTTCTTGGGAGAATGCCAAACGCATTCGTGCTCGAAAACGCATCAATGCAGATGGTGTCAAAGTCTACGAGATATGGGGTCCGCTATTTTTTGGCAGCATCTCGGCATTCAATCAAAAATTTGATGTTAAAAATGATCCTGAAGCAATTGAAATTGATTTTGTTGAATCAAGAATCAGTGATCACTCTGCGATTGAAGCCATTTTTGTTTTAGTGAATAAGTACAACAAGGCAGGAAAGACCATCAAACTAAAACATTTAAGCCAAGACTGTAAAGTATTGCTATACAAATCAAGTCCGCTATTTAAAGACGTTATTATTGAGGCTATAGACGACCCTAGATACCATTTAGCTGAAGATCCTGAGGCTTTTGAAAAAGGGCTTTCAGAATATAGCTTATAAGAAATTCGTCTTAACCGCAGCAGGTACTAAATTTTCGTATGCCCCTTTGTAGTGTATGATTTCTCTTACTATTGAGGACGAAATAAAAGAAGTTTCCACAGAAGTTAGTAGGAAAATAGTTTCAATTTCACCGACCTTTCGATTGGTATGGGCTATGGCTTTTTCAAATTCAAAGTCCGCAGGATTTCTAAGACCTCTCAAAATAAAGTCGGCTTTAATTTCTTTACAGAAATCGGTGGTCAGACCCGAATAAGTCATGACTTTTATTTTGGGATTGTTTTTAAAAGTCGTTTCAATAAAACCCTTGCGTTCTTCAATGGAAAACATGTATTTTTTAGCAGAATTTTCTCCAATCGCAACAATGACTTCGTCAAAAAGAGCCACCCCTCTGTTGATAATATCGCAATGCCCTAAAGTGATGGGGTCAAAGGATCCAGGAAATATAGCGCGTTTCATGTTGTAAAGTTAATCATTTTTAGCAACTGCCATTTCAATGGCATTGCTAAAAAGTTCTGAAAGGCTGATGCCAGCACAAGCCGCTTGTTTTGGAAGAATACTCTCTTTGGTCAATCCGGGAACTGTATTCATTTCTATAAAATAAGGCACATCTCCTTTAAAAATAAATTCACTCCTCGAAAAGCCTTTCATATTTAATAATTCGTAGATGGATTTTGCCATCTCACTCACATTTTTTTCTTGAACTTCAGAAATACGCGCTGGCGTAATTTCATCAGATTTTCCAAGGTATTTTGCCTCGTAATCGAAGAAATCATTTTCTGAGATAATTTCAGTGATTGGCAAAACAATTACCTTTCCCTTATAATTTAAAACCCCAACAGTGACTTCAGTACCTTCTAAAAATGCTTCAATAATAAGTTCATCGTCTTGTTCAAAAGCGGTGTCAATGGCCGCCTCCAGATTTTCTATTTTATAAACCTTGGTCACACCAAAACTACTGCCTGATCGGTTGGCTTTGACAAAACAAGGTAAACCTACACGATTAATAATTTCATTGGGGTAAACCGTGTCTTTTTTGTTTAGTGGATATGAAACAGCCGTTGGAATATCATAAGCTTTTAGCACATTGAGGCAGTCTCGTTTGTTAAAAGTCAAGGCCGCTTGGTACATGTCACAGCTTGTATGCGGAAGTTTCAAAAGATTAAAGTAAGCCTGCATAAACCCATCTTCTCCTGGCGCCCCGTGAATGGCATTAAACACACAGTCAAAATGAATGATTTGATCTTCCGTTTGTACAGAAAAATCACTCATATTTACAGGAAATTCTTTATTTTCAGCATCCACATAAACCCATTTATCTTTTGTAATGTGGATACAATAAGCATTGTATAAATCTTTGGGCAGCTGTTCGAAAACAACCTGTCCGCTTTTAAGTGAAATTTCATATTCACTTGAAAACCCACCCATAATGATGGCAATATTTTGTTTCATGCTTATAATTTATTTTGTAAAAATATCACTTTTTTGTAGACCTTGTTTTTAATTTTCAAATATTAAACCTTATGAGACTCAAATAATCGGCTTAATTTCTCTAAAAAAAATGTTTAGCTTTGCTAAAATTGCACCCATGAATTTTATTCGTTTTTTGTTCAGCAGATCTTTTATAAAACAACTTATCTGGGCTATAGTAGCCGTTGTATTGGTTTCCTTTTTGACTTTAAAATGGTTGAAATATTACACCAATCACGGAGCATTTGTTGAAGTCCCGAGCCTTTTAGGTTTATCTTTGAATGATGCCGATAAAACCCTTAAAAGTTTTGAATTGGTGGCTCAGGTTCAAGATTCCTCCAATTACAATCCAAAATATCCTTCTGGGGCAGTAATTGAACAAGAACCCATCGCTGGCTCTAAAGTCAAAGAATCTAGGAAAATATACTTGATTTTAAATCCTTCAGATTACAAAAATGTTCGACTACCGGACGTCATTCGCAGTACTTTACGACAAACAAAACCTACTTTAGAGGTATTGGGTTTTAAAATTGGCACCCTCATCTATGAAGATGATTTGGGTAAAGATGAGGTTTTGGAAATGCGGTATAAAGGCAAAAAGGTTAACCCTGGAGATTTGCTAAAAAAAACATCTGTAATAGACCTTGTTTTAGGCAACGGAATTCGTAAGTTAAATTGATGGAATATTCTCATGACCATTTAGATTCGCAAAACGATCTCTACGAGCATTTTTCTTTTGTAGTTGACAAAGGCCAACAACCCCTACGTATTGATAAATATTTGATGAATTTTGTGGAAAATGCAACGAGAAATAAAATTCAAGCGGCTGCAAAATCAGGTCATGTTTTTGTCAATGAAGTCGCAGTTAAATCCAACTACAAAGTCAAACCAGAGGACCAAATTCGCGTTATGTTTGCACATCCCCCTCACGAAAACCTTTTGGTAGCCGAAAACATTCCAATAGATGTGATTTATGAAGATGATGCTTTGCTAGTCGTTAACAAGCCAGCGGGAATGGTCGTGCATCCTGGTCATGGCAATTATTCAGGAACCCTAATCAATGCCTTGCTTTATCATTTCGATAATTTACCCAACAACAGCAGCAACCGCCCAGGCTTGGTTCACCGCATTGATAAAGATACCAGCGGGCTTTTGGTGGTTGCTAAAAACGATCATGCCATGGTCCATCTGTCGGCCCAATTTAAAGCCAAAACCAGCGAGCGTTCTTATGTTGCCTTGGTTTGGGGAAACATTGAAAACGACACAGGATCGATTGAAGGAAACATAGGAAGACACCCAAAAAACAGGCTTCAAAACAGCGTATTTTTAGGCGAAGATGCCCATAAAGGTAAGCCAGCAGTTACGCATTTCGAAGTTTTAGAACGCTTGGGATATGTAACTTTGGTAGGATGTACCCTTGAAACAGGCCGTACCCACCAAATTCGCGTCCATATGAAACACATTGGGCACACCCTTTTTAATGACGAGCGCTACGGCGGTGATAAGATTTTAAAAGGAACGACTTTTACAAAATACAAGCAGTTTGTAGACAATTGCTTTAAAATACTTCCAAGGCAAGCCTTGCACGCAAAGACATTGGGTTTTGTACACCCAACAAACAATGAATGGCTTTCGTTCTCTTGTGATATGCCAGAAGACATGAGCCATTGCATTGAAAAATGGCGGGGTTATTCCAAGCATACGCATTAGGATTGCATTGATTTTTTTAATGGCTGTATCAAAAATATTGAGTGTTAACTTTTTTTAATTTTGAAATTTGTTGGTACTTTTGAATGTAAATATAAATTGTTATGAAACTTGTTATTTCGCCCGCCAAGTCACTAAATTTTGAGCGTGAATTGCCGACAGGATTCAGTTCAGAAGGCTGTTTTCTAAAGGAAGCCCAACAACTCAATGCACTTTTAAAGGAGAAATCTCCTAAGGTACTTTCTGAGCTCATGCATATTTCCCCAAAACTCAGCAGTCTAAATTATGAACGCAACCAATCTTGGAGCCTTCCTTTCAACGCTAAAAATGCCCGCCAAGCAATCTACGCTTTCAGTGGCGATGTATACCGTGGTTTGGATGCCTATAGCATTTCAGAAGATAAATTAGAGCAATTGCAAAATACAGTTCGTATCATTTCGGGGCTGTATGGTTTGTTAAAACCGATGGATTTGATCCAAGCCTATCGTCTGGAAATGGGGACTAAGTTAACTGTAGGTAAACACAAGAATCTCTACGAATTCTGGCGTCAAAAAGTAACAACTTCCCTAAACGACGAAATGACACAAAATGAATTGTTAGTCAATCTTGCAAGTCAAGAATATTTTAAAGCCATTGACACCAAAGTTCTCAAAGCGCCAATAGTTCACATTGACTTTAAAGAATTTAAAAATGGTCAATACAAAACCATTGCTATTTTTTCTAAATTGGCTCGAGGCCTTATGACGCGCCATATTGTGGAAACCAAGGCGGAAACAATCGAAGCACTAAAAACTTTTAATGCAGAACGCTACGCTTTTGATGCCAATCTTTCTACTGAAAATAAATTGGTTTTTACTCGCTAGGTTTGAAACGCACTGGGATTTTTAAAGTTACTATCTTTTGTTCTTCAATTAAATCTCCTTCCGGCTGATGCCGAATGACAAGCAGTCCTTTGCAACTCTCGTTTGCATCGAATTTCAGGGTCTTTGCAAAGACCACGGGACCAGATCTGACTAAAGCGCCAATGGCTAATCTCTTACCATTTGCATTAAAAAGTTGCACGTCCCCAATCTCCCCCTCAAAGGCGGCCCATACCCCCATGGGATTGACAATAACTTCAACAGGCGAATTGATGATATCATGTGGCTCAATATTGACCTTTGGAACTTGTGGATTAGGACTTTTACAACCAAATAAGGCTGCACTAAGCAGTAGACAGAAGAACTTTGATTTCATGAGATTTGATTTGGGATCCATCAAATCTAATAAAAAAATCTAGACTCAAGCTGTAATTTTTGCAATAAAATCAGGAATTTTAGACACGCCTTTGTTAGCTAAAAATTTGATAAAGGCACTGCCAATAATGGCCCCTTTTGCATGGGATGTAGCCTGTCTAAAAGTTTCATTATTTGAAATTCCAAACCCAACGATTTGAGGGCTCTTTAAGTTTAAATCGGCAACCCGCTTAAAGTAGTCTTGTTGTTTTTGTCCGAATCCGCTTTGCGCGCCCGTCGTACTGGCACTGCTCACCATATAAATAAAACCGTTTGAAATGGAATCCATATAACGAATTCTAGCATCCGAGGTCTGAGGCGTGATTAAAAAAATATTGATCAAGCCATAACGCTCAAAAATGGTTTTGTAGGCTTCGTCATAGACCTGAGCGGGCAAGTCAGGAATGATAAATCCATCGATGCCTACAGCTTGACATTTTTTACAAAATGCTTCTACGCCATATTGTAGCATTGGGTTGAAATACCCCATTAAAATTAGAGGAATTGAAACCTCTTTTCGAATGTCTCTCAGCTGTTCAAAAAGCAACTCTGTATGCATGCCGTTTTTGAGTGCCTTTGTAGAACTCTGTTGGATGGTAGGGCCATCGGCCAAGGGATCGCTAAAAGGAAGCCCAATTTCAATCATATCAACGCCACTTTTTTCGAGATTCTTAATGATTTCTACGGTGTCGTTTAGCGCTGGAAATCCCGCAGAAAAATAGATGGAGATTAGCTTTTTATCTTCTTTTAGTTTTGCTTGAATTCGGTTCATCAATATTATAATTTAAAATAATCGATATAGGTATTTAAGTCTTTGTCGCCGCGCCCAGACAAGCAAACCACGACCACATCATCGGGTTTAAAAACTTTTGTTTCAAATATTGCAAAGGCATGGGCAGTTTCAATGGCGGGAATGATGCCTTCCAATTGCGACAATTCCAGTCCTGCAGTCATGGCCTCATCATCCGTAACTGGAATAAATTCTGCGCGCTTACTTGTGTATAGATGCGCATGCATGGGGCCTACTCCGGGATAATCCAATCCGGCGGAAATTGAGTAAGGTTCGGTAATTTGTCCATCGGGGGTTTGCATTAAAAGGGTTCTACTGCCGTGAATGATACCTTCTTTTCCCAGAATGGAAGTGGCTGCACTTTTACCAGAATCCACGCCTTTTCCAGCAGCCTCAACAGCAATGAGACCCACGTTTGTGTCGTCTAAAAAATGATAATAAGCACCCGCAGCATTGCTACCACCCCCCACACAAGCCACCACATAATTGGGGTTTTCTTTGCCTTCCATTATTTTGAGCTGCCATTTTATTTCTTCGGAGACTACCGATTGAAAGCGAGAGACCATGTCTGGATAGGGGTGTGGCCCGACAGCACTTCCGATGATGTAGTGGGTGTCCTCGGGATGATTGATCCAATCACGTATGGCTTCATTGGTTGCATCCTTAAGGGTTTTACTTCCCGATGTTGCCGCCCGCACTTCGGCTCCAAGCATCTTCATTCGGGCAACATTGGGCGCTTGACGTGCAATGTCCACTTCGCCCATGTATACAATGCATTTAAGTCCAGCCAAGGCACAAACAGTGGCCGTTGCCACTCCATGTTGTCCTGCGCCTGTTTCTGCAATGATACGTGATTTCCCCAAGCGTTTGGCGACCAATATCTGACCAATGGTGTTATTTACTTTATGCGCTCCAGTATGGCATAAATCTTCGCGTTTGAAGTATATTTTAGTTTTGTATTTTTCAGAAAATCGCTTTGCAAAGTAGAGGGGAGTTGGACGCCCCACATAGTCCTTGAGCAATTGTTTAAATTCTAATTCGAAGTCAGGCGCTGCCATGATACTCAAATATTTTTGGCGTAACTCTTCTATATTCGGATAAAGCATTTCGGGTATGAATGCGCCACCAAATTGGCCATAATAACCTTTTTTATCTACGTGATAACTCATAATTTTTGAATAAATGATTTAAGTTTAATGGGGTCTTTATATGCCGGCTGAAGTTCAAATTTACTATTGACATCAACCGCATAACATTTTTCTGCTATTTTACTTTCTTTGAAGGCTTTGAGTTTTTCAATATCCTTAATCCCAATACCTCCGCTTAGAAAATAAGGTGTTTCAGAATTGTAATTTTTTAAAACGTCCCAATCGAAACAAAACCCATTACCACCAGGGTTTGGACCTTTGGTGTCAAATAGAAAATAATTTACATGGGGTTCATAAGGAGTCAGTTTATTGAAATCAAATTGATCTTTGATAGAAAAAACTTTGATAATTTCGATCGCATCAGTTTTGAGTACTTGGCAATATTCTGGAGATTCAGCTCCGTGCAATTGCACTGCTTTAAGGCCATGTTTCAGAACTGCTTTTTGTACCACCTCAAGTCGTGCATTGACAAAAACGCCAACCTTTTTTGTGACTTCTGGGATTTGTGGAATTTTTTCTGTCACACAACGTGAACTTTTTTCATAGAAAATAAAGCCCATATAATCTGGTTTAAGCGCAGCAATTGCTTTGATATTGGCCTTGTATTTCATCCCACAGACTTTTAGTTTCATGCGTTTAGTTTTTTTATAAATTCTTTGGCACTCTCTCCAGGGTTATCTGTTTTCATAAAACTTTCACCAATCAAAAATCCTTGAAAGCCGTGGGGTTTTAGTCCTTTAATCGCCGCCACGTTGCCAATGCCACTTTCCGAAACTTTTACAAAGTCTTTTGGAATGTAATTGCTTAATTCACGACTGTGTTTAAGGTCCACTTCAAAAGTTTTTAAATTTCGATTGTTTACGCCAATCATATCTAAGGAAGGCATGAGGGCTTTTTCTAATTCCTCTTGATTGTGTACTTCCAAAAGCACCTCCAGTTCTAGTTGATGTGCACAAAGAGAAAGGCTTTTTATGGCCGCTCTACTCAAGGCAGATGCAATGAGCAAAATAACGTCTGCACCGTAAGCTTTTGCCTCCATTATTTGATAGGGATCTACAATGAAATCTTTTCTTAAAAGCGGGAGACTGCAACTGGCACGTGCTGCAAGTAAATCTTCAATGGAGCCCCCAAAATATTTTTGATCGGTCAGTACAGACATGCCACAAACTCCTGCGTTTTGATAGCCTTTCGCCACATCTTGTACATTTAAACTTTGATTTATGACTGCTTTAGAAGGTGAGCGGCGTTTGTGTTCTGCAATGATTCCGGAGGGGCTGTTTATGAGTCGATTTTTTAAAGAATTCTTAGCCCTATCAAACAATACGGATTGTTGTAATTGAGTAATGGGAATAAGATGTTTTCGGAGCTCTACCTCTTTGCGTTTGTCTGCTATTATTTTTTCAAGAATGGTCATTTTACAAGGCAATTAATTTGGTCAGACATAACTTGGCTTTGCCACTTTCTAAACTTTCTTTAGCTTGATCAAAACCTTCTTCGTGAGAAATTTGTTTGGCCGTAGCAATGGCCAGTCCTGCATTGGCACAGACCACATTTTTTTGCGCTTTGCTGCTATTTCCAGAAATAATAGATTCAAAAATTTGAGTGGCCTCTTTAATTGTATTTCCGCCAAATATAGCAGCTTCTTCAACAGGTTCTAAAGCTAAATCATCAGGTGAAAATATCCATTCGGAGTGGTTAGAGGCTATTTTTGCGCTTTGGGTCAGAGACAATTCGTCATACCCCCCCAAATCGTGTACAATGCTGTAGTTTTTATCTGTTTTTTGATAGAGGTAATTATATAGACGCAACAATTCGAGATTAAAAACCCCAACTATTTGATGTTTGGGGAATGATGGATTGACCATCGGACCAAGCATATTAAAAAAGGTCTTAATTCCCAATGCCTTTCGAATTGGAGCTACATTTTTCATGGCAGGATGAAACAAAGGCGCATGCAATACACAGATATTGGCGGTTTCAATGGCGCGCTTCAAGTGGTCTTTGTCATTTGAAAAAGTGATACCCAAGGCTTCTAAAACATTGGACGAGCCACAGGCCGATGAGACCCCATAGTTACCGTGTTTGGCCACTGGAACTCCAGCTCCTGCTGTTACGAATGAAGATAGCGTAGAGATGTTAAAAGTATCTTTTCCATCACCGCCTGTTCCACACAAATCAATTGGATTATAGGCTTCTAAGTCTACAGCAATACACAATTCGAGCAAGGCATCTCGGAATCCTTGTAATTCTTCAACTGTGATACTCCGCATCATATATACAGTTAAAAAGGATGCAATTTGAGATGCATTGTAATCTCCTTTTGAGATGCTGATTAAAATTTCCTTGGCTTCCTCTACGCTAATGCTTTCGTGATTGATAAGCCGATTTAATAGTACTTTCATTTTATGAATTGATCCAGTTTCTTAACATTGTTTTTCCATCCGGGGTAAGTACAGACTCGGGATGAAATTGTACACCTTTGACATCTAATTCATTATGTCGAATTGCCATAATTTGACCATTTTCATCTACCGAAGTAATTTCGAAGCAATCCGGAAGATCATTTTCAACAACCCAAGAATGGTAGCGTCCCACTTGAATTTCGGGGCCTAAGTTTTTAAATAATAATTCCTTTTTTGAATTCACTTTTACCTTGGTTTGAATCCCGTGGTAAACGGTGCTCAAATTTTTAAGTTTTGCTCCAAAGACCTCTCCAATGGCTTGCATGCCTAAACAAACGCCTAGAATACTTTTGGTTTTGGCATATGTTTTAATAATGGATTTTAGCAATCCGGCTTCGTCTGGAATACCAGGGCCTGGAGACAATAAAATTTTATCAAAAGCTGCCACAGCCTCTAATTCAATTTCATCATTTCTTGCAACCGTAACCTTGCAATCTAAATCTTCCAAATAATGAACTAGATTATAAGTGAAGCTGTCGTAATTATCTATGACTAAAATATGTTTCATTTTAAATTGTTTCTGCACGTTTGATGGCTTTGGTAAG
>PAQB01000034.1 GCA_002709185.1 Flavobacteriaceae bacterium | reverse complement strand
TGTGCTGCCATTTTTGGATGCTTTGGATGCAGATGCCCAAAGTATTGGCGCAGTGAATACCATTAAGATTCAAAACGGAAAACGCATTGGTTACAATACCGACCACTACGGATTTGTGGAAAGTTTGAAACCCTACTTAACTGCCAATCATAAATCGGCACTAATTCTTGGGACTGGGGGTGCATCAAAAGCCATTGCATTTGCCCTAAATACTTTAAATATTCCCTTTTCCTTTGTTTCAAGAACGCCTGATTCTAAAAACTGCTTGGGTTATGATGCATTGAGCTCAGAAATCATCGCGGCCCATCAAATCATCATCAATTGTACGCCGCTTGGAACCCATCCAAAAATTGAATTATACCCACCGATATCGTATCAAGGGATTTCAAAAGATCATTTACTATTTGATTTAATTTACAATCCAAGTCAAACACAATTTTTAAAATTTGGCTTAAAGGCCAAAGCAACTGCAGTAAATGGCTTAAGAATGCTAGAATTACAAGCTGAAAAATCTTGGGGAATTTGGAATTCATAAATCCGAATAATCCATTTTAATTTGTACATTGGACACATAACTGTATATTTATACATCACTAGAAAACGTAAATTCAAACCTTTGGGCCTATGAATACGCAAGATAACCTGCAGGAAGCAGATGGATTATTAGAAGAAAAAAAAGAAAAAACAACGGCAAAAGATGCGGTTGATCAAGCTGTCAAAAAAGAGGCCGATGTGGAAGTCGTTTCTGAAGTTACTGAACCTGAAAAAGAAACTGAACCTGAAAAAGAAGTCGCTGTTGAAAATAAAGAGGAAGAACCAACCAGCCCTTCAATTAAAGAGAGTGAGGATGTATACGATGATTTCGACTTAGAAGCCCTCACAGATGCTTTTGAAGCCTTGCTTAAAAATGATGACCTCTATGCCATAAGACCAAAGGTAAATCGTATTAAAAAGGTTTTTAATACTAAATTCTCAGCACTATTAAATGACAGCAAAGCGGCTTTCATAGCTGAAGGGGGTAACAGCATTGATTTTAGCTTTACAAGTCCACACAAAAAGAAGTTCAATTCTTTGTCAAGGAGTTACAGAGAAAAAAATGAAAAGTTTGAAAAAAATAGAAGTCAAGATTTTAAAAAGAACCTTGAGTTAAGGCTTCAAATTATTGAAGAAATTAAAGCCTTGATCAATGTCAATCAAAACAGCAACACCATATACAACAACTTTAAAAGTTTACAAGACCAATGGCGTGGGTTAGGCAAAGTTCCTGCAAAAGATGCCAACAATGTCTGGAACAACTACCGCCACCATGTAGAGCGTTTTTACGACTTTCTACATCTGGATAGAGACTTAAGAGATCGTGATTATAAATTCAATCTAGAAAAAAAACAAAAACTCATAAAAAGTGCTGAAGCATTGGCTAATGAAAAAAATCTAGATCGGGTATTTAGAGAGGTGCAAGCCCTACATAAAATTTGGAAAGAGGAATTGGGACCAGTCGCCAAAGAACACCGCGAAGCATTGTGGGAACAGTTTAGTGCGGCTACAAAAGCAATCAATGACAAGCGAAAAATTTACAATGCGCAGATTGAAGAAGAGTTGACTGCAAATTATAAAGCAAAAGAAGCCATCATTTTAAAAATCAATGAGATCGCCAGTAATACATACGAAACCCACAAAGATTGGCAAAAGCAAATCAGAGTCATAGAAGATTTAAGACAGTCATTTTTTAAATTGGGCAGTGTTCCAAAAAAAGTAAGAAATCAATCATGGACAGATTTTAAATCTGCGGTCAGAACTTTTAACAAGCAGAAAAACAACTTTTACAAATGTCTTAAGAAAGACCAATCTGAAAATCTTAAA
The DNA here is from genome assembly GCA_002709185.1 of Flavobacteriaceae bacterium. Next base: position 25,484 of record PAQB01000034.1, on the reverse strand, counting down.
AAGAAAAGAGAACTGGTTAATATTGCAGAGCAGAACAAGGATAGTGAAGATTTAGATATTACTGCTGTTTTAATGAAGAACATTCAAAATCAATGGAAGAAAATTGGACATATTCCACGAAGTGAAAGCAATAAACTGTGGAAACAATTCAGAAGTGCCTGCAATCATTTCTTTGACCGCTATCACGAACAAAAAAATGCGGGAACTCCAGAGCAGATTGAAACTCTTGCGCAAAAAGAACAATTACTTGAAGCTTTAAAATCGTTTAAAATTGGAGCTGATAAAGCGGCCAACTTGGACAGCGTAAAAGGGTATTCAAAACAATGGTCTGAATTAGGGGAGGTTCCAAAAAACAAACGTCAAATTGACCGTGTGTTTTTTAAAGCAGTTCGAACGCTCTTGATTGAAATTGGTGTGAGCGAAGAAGAAGTTAAAGCCTTAAACTACAGTAATAAATTACAAGAATTGGCTAAAGACTCAAAGGCTATCAATAACGAAATTACTTTTGTAAGAAAAAAGATTCAAGATATTAAGTCGGAAATGAATCAACTGGAAAATAACTTGCAGTTTTTCTCTAATGTCAAGGACGACAATCCAATGGTGGCTGATGTCAAAAATAAAATTAAAAACTACAAATCCAATCTTAAGGAATGGACACAAAAGCTTTCAACCATTAAAAAAGTCATTCGTTAGATTGCTGACTTTTGGCTTCCTCCCACAAAACATCCATTTCTGCCAACGTCATACTTGATAAAGTTCGTTGTTTTAATTGGGCTTGATTTTCTAAATACTGAAAACGCTTAACAAATTTTTTATTGGTGCGTTCCAAAGCATTCTCGGGGTTGATTTTCAAAAAACGGGCATAATTAATTAAGGAAAATAAAACATCTCCAAACTCAGATTCCATGGCGTCTGTATTGTTTTGATCGATCTCCGTTTTAAATTCCTGCAACTCCTCCTCTACCTTTTCCAATACTTGTTCTGGCATTTCCCAATCAAAACCTACCCCTGCGACCTTGTCTTGAATACGGCTCGCTTTTACCAAAGCTGGTAGACTGTTAGGAACGCCTTCTAAGACACTTTTCTTTCCCTCTTTAAGTTTGATTTTTTCCCAATTTTGCTTGACCTCTTCTTCATTCTTAACTTTAACATCGCCATAAATATGTGGATGTCTTTTGATGAGCTTTTCGCAAACGGCATTCAAAACATCAGCAATATCAAAATCATTGGTTTCGCTTCCGATTTTTGAATAAAAAACAATGTGTAACAGCAAATCCCCTAATTCCCCTTTGATTTCCTCCGTGTTTTGATCTAATATAGCGTCTGCCAATTCATAGGTCTCCTCAATTGTCAAAGGCCGCAAGGTCTCCATAGTTTGCTTTTGATCCCATGGACATTGGCTTCGTAATTCATCCATTACGGTCAACAAGCGGTCAAAGGCTTGTAATTGGTATTCACGTCTTGTCATTTATTCTATTTATTATGGTCAATTCTTAAGCAAATATTATTGTATCATTCTGTAATTCTACTAACACTTGTAGCCACTGCTGAGATGTGTCATAAATCAGTGCATACAATTTAAGAAATAACTCCGGAACCAACTAATTCATCATCAATATACCAAGCTACAAATTGTCCTTCCATAATTGCTGTTTGATTCTCTGAAAACTCAACAAATAACCCATGTTTTGTTTGGAAAATAACAGCTGGCTCTAAAGACTGTCTGTAACGAATTCGGGCAAGCACTTTAAGTTGTTCTCCATTGCTTAATTTTAAATCATGTCGCAGCCAATGAACTGCTTTGTTTTCCACCCTGAGGGTGCTGCGATACAATCCTGGGTGCGCCTTTCCTTCCCCAACATAAATAATATTTTTATTTACGTCTGTATCAATTACAAAGAGTGGCGCTTCGGTTCCTCCTACTGCCAAGCCTTTGCGTTGACCCTTGGTGAAAAAATGGGCCCCTTGGTGGGTGCCAACGACAACGCCGTCTTCACTTTCATAAACAATCGGTTGACTTTGATGTAAAAGTGCAGCTGCTTTGGATTCAAATATTGGTAATGGTTTGTGGTAAATTTCAAAATCTGAAGGAATTTGAACAATCGGCCCTTTTTTGGTTTTCAACTGTTGTTGCAGAAAGTCTGGCAACCTTACCTTTCCAATAAAACAGAGGCCTTGAGAATCTTTTTTGTCAGCGGTTACAAGTTTTAATTTTGAGGCTATAGCTCTAACTTCAGATTTCTGTAATTCACCAATTGGAAACAGGGTTTTAGCGAGTTGTGATTGAGATAATTGGCATAAAAAATAAGATTGGTCTTTATTTGTATCCAGTCCTGAACGCAATGAATAAATGGGGATATTTTCTTTGGGATATGAAACACTTTTGCGACAATAATGTCCCGTAGCCACATAATCAGCTCCAAGCGATAGTGCTATTTTTAAAAAGACATCAAATTTAATCTCCCGATTACACAAAATATCCGGATTAGGGGTACGTCCGCGCTTGTATTCATCAAACATATAATCCACAATACGTGCCTTGTATTGCTGGCTTAAATCAACAGTTTGAAATGGAATATCTAAGGTTTGTGCAACTAGCATGGCATCGTTGCTGTCATCTAACCATGGACATTCGTCAGAAATCGTGACCGTATCATCGTGCCAGTTTTTCATAAACAAGCCAATGACATGATAGCCTTGAGATTTCAATAAAAAGGCAGCAACACTTGAATCAACGCCTCCTGAAAGACCTACGACTACTGTTTCCATAATGCAAATTTAAGAATAATTGTCATGAGATTTTAAAAACAAAAAAGGCTGCCAATTGGCAACCTCTTGGAAATGTTGTTATTTTCTACGCCTTTCCTGCATTGCTTTTTGTTTTTCAGCCTGTTCCATAATTTCAGCCATCTTTCGCTGAAAGCGGTTCTGTTTTTTTGGCTTGGCTTTGTTGACTTGTATTTTAGCCAATACTTTGTCTTCATCAATAATGTAATTTTTGATGACCAACATAATTCCAATGCTAATAAGATTAGAAACAAAATAATAAAGACTTAAGCCCGACGCATAGTTATTAAAAAACAACAGCATCAACAAAGGTGAAAAATAAATCATGTATTTCATCATTTTACCCATATCAGGCATGCCCTCTTGTGTAGGTTGCATGGCCATGTTTTGACCGGTGGTCATTCGCATATAAAAGAAAATCGCAATGGATGCTAAAATGGGAAATAAACTGATATGATCTCCATAAAATGGGATGCTAAAGGGCAAATCGACAATGGTATCATAGGAACTTAAATCCTTGACCCATAAAAATGGCTTCTGTCGCAGCTCAAAGGCAATTGGAAAAAACATAAACAAAGAATAAAAAACCGGAATCTGTAACAAGCCTGGCAAACACCCGCTTAAAGGACTTGCACCTGCCCTGTTTTGAAGCGCCATGGTTTCCTGTTGTGCCTTCACTTTATTTCCTTTATACTTTTCTCTTAAAGCATCCAGTTCAGGTTTTAATATTTTCATTTTTGCTTGTGACAAAAATTGTTTGTACTGTACGAATGATAACAATATTTTAACCATTATTGTCATCACAATAATAGCAATTCCATAGGACAAAAAACTGCTCAACCATGCATACAATGGACTAAAAATAGATTTGTTAATCCAGCCAAAAATACCCCAACCAAATGGAATACTATTTTCAAGATTGCGGTCGTATCTTTTTAATGTCTCTGAATAGGTTGGACCAAAATAAAAATTCAAATCTTGTTGAAGCTCACCCGCTCTGTATGACATTAGAAATTTAGTGGAGTATTTTTTAGTAAAGAGGGTATCAATGGTTTCATCTTCAACCAGATCAAATGAACGAATTTCAGCACTTTTTATTGGACTTTCAGGCACTAAAATAGAACTGAAAAAATGTTGACGATACGACAACCATGAAACCGCTTCAACAGTTTCATCGTCGTCGCCAGCCTGTGAAAGTTTATTAATTTTTTCACCATCGTGTTCATAAGTCAAGCGGGTATAACGGTTTTCAAATGTAATGCTTTGATCGTGACGTAAGGCTTTTAAATCCCATTCGAATTGAGCCGGCTGTCGGCTGTCAAAAACTTTTGATAAACCGTGAGATTCTATCGAAAAGCCAAGCGTGTAATCATCATCTGTCTTGAGACTATATTTGTACTCTAAAAATTGGCGCTCTGAAACTTTTAGCTTCATGGATAAAACTTGAGTCTCGTTTGCAATGGAAAACGTAGGCTCAAAGTGCAAATCTGTAGTATTGAAATTTCGGTTGTGGGATGTTGAAAAATTTAAATTAAACTGAGAATTTCCGTCTTTAACTAGATAGACTGGAACAGAATCATGATTGACATAAGCCTTGAGCTTGACTTCTGATATCATCCCACCTTTGTTATTGATTTTAACTGATAAAACCTCGTTTTCCAAAATCGTAAAGTGGTCTTTATCAGAATCTAAATCCAATGAATAGCCAAATTCACCTAATTTTGCTTTGTCCTGCGCCAAAATTGCTGCTGGACTTTGCGGTATTTTTAAGGCTGTGTCTGCTGGACTTTGGTTGTCTATTTGAATTTCTTTAGACTGCTGTTCCAATGCCAATCCCTCGGGAGTGGGTTGGTTTTGATACATCATGTACAACAAAATAGCTCCTATTAGTGCAAAACCTATAAGTGAATTTAAATCATTTTTTTTCTCTTCCATATCTTGAAACGCAATGGGTTCTTTAAGTGCCCAAATTTATGATATTTTTTTTAGTTGGTTTTCTGATAATCTAAGGCTGCTTTTATAAATGCTTTAAACAAAGGATGTGGATTGGCTACAGTACTTTTATACTCGGGGTGGTATTGCACCCCTACAAACCAAGGATGTTCGGCAATTTCAACAATCTCAACCAAACCAGTATTTGGGTTGACTCCACTGGCAATCATTCCTTTGGATTCAATTTGTATTTTATAATTTTCATTGAATTCATAACGGTGTCTGTGGCGTTCACTAATGGTTGTTTGTTTGTAAACGGAATGCGCTATAGAGCCTTCAGAAAGAACACACTCCCAGGCACCCAAACGCATGGTACCGCCTTTGTTTTCAACTTGTTTTTGATCTTCCATCAAATCAATGACATGGTGTGAACAATCTGCATCCATTTCGGAAGAATTAGCAGCTTTGAGGCCGACGACATTTCTAGAAAATTCTATAACGGCCATTTGCATCCCCAAACAGATTCCAAAAAATGGAATTTTATGTTCTCGGACATATCGAATGGCCTCAATTTTACCATCAATACCACGCGCTCCAAACCCTGGTGCGACCAAAACACCATCTAAATCTGACAGCAGTTCTTTGGTATTGGTAAGATCTAAATGTTCTGAATGAATTGATTTAACATTTACCTTGACTTCATTGGCTGCACCTGCATGTATAAAGGCTTCCAGTATAGACTTATATGAGTCTTGAAGTTCAACATATTTACCAATCAAACCAATGTTTATCTCGTGAACAGGGTTTTTGTGCTTTTCTAAAAACGTATTCCAAAATTCTAAATCCGGCTGGTGCCGCTTGAGCTGTAATTGATCTAGGACCACTTTATCCAGTCCCTCTTCAAGAATTAAATTTGGTACGTCATAAATTGTGGAGGCATCAATGGATTGAATGACACAGTTTTCTTTAACATTACAAAAACGTGCTAATTTGGTACGAATAGATGATCCAAGTTCATGCTCTGTACGACAAACCAAAATATCGGCTTGAACACCACTTTCCATTAATGTTTTTACACTGTGTTGTGTGGGTTTTGTTTTTAATTCACCTGCAGCGGACAAATAAGGAATAAGTGTGAGATGAACTACCAAAGCGTTGTTGTTACCCATCTCCCACTTTAATTGACGTACAGATTCAATATAAGGCAAGGATTCAATGTCGCCAACAGTGCCACCAATCTCGGTAATCACAATATCGTAATCACCCTTATCGCCCAACAACTTAACCCGCTTCTTTATTTCATCTGTGATGTGTGGTATCACCTGAACGGTTTTCCCTAAAAATTCACCACGGCGTTCTTTATCAATAACACTTTGATAAATGCGACCAGTAGTTATATTATTGGCTTGTGAGGTAGGTACATTCAAAAAACGCTCGTAATGTCCCAAATCCAAATCCGTTTCGGCGCCATCGTCAGTGACGTAACATTCCCCGTGCTCGTATGGGTTTAGGGTGCCTGGGTCAATATTGATATAAGGATCTAATTTTTGAATGGTCACACGATAACCTTGAGCCTGAAGGAGTTTGGCTAAAGAAGCCGCAATAATACCTTTACCTAGTGAAGAACTCACACCTCCAGTGACAAAGATGTATTTCGTGTTTTGTTCAGTCATTATGCGCTTTTTAGACGCAAACAAATCTACAAATAACTATTGAAACTTAAGAGAAAAAAATAAGTACTTTATGAACAAATTTGTTTTCGAAATATTGAGTCGTGAAACTATGATTTTACAGCCATTAACTCAACATCAAAAATAAGATTTGCATTTGGAGGAATCACACCGCCAGCACCGCGACTGCCATAAGCCAATGCACTGGGAATGACAAAACGCGCTTTATCGCCTACATTTAAAAGCGCAACGCCTTCATCCCAACCAGGAATCACTTGGCCCATACCCAAGATAAACTCAATGGGTTGATTTCTTTTGTATGAGGAATCAAACACCGTTCCATCTGCCAATTGCCCTTTGTAGTGAACAGCTACAGTTTTATTTTTTTGGGCTTTCTTCCCATCTCCTTTTTGAAGGATTTGATAACGCAAACCACTTTCGGTAGATTCAAAGCCTTTTCCAAGCTTATCTAACTCAGCTTTAACAGCTGCTTTTTCCTCAGCTATGCGTTTTTCACGAGCCCCTTCAAAAGTTCTAAAAGCTTCTACAGCATGGAATGCTTTGGCATCTTCTCCATTTGCAATAATTTCTAAAGCTTCAATAGTATCACCTTGTGCGATGGAATCTACCACAGATTGCCCTTCAATTGTTTTTCCAAAAACGGTATGCTTACCATCTAGCCATGGTGTTGGGACATGTGTGATAAAAAACTGACTGCCATTGGTGCCGGGTCCAGCATTGGCCATAGATAAAATTCCGGGAACATCATGTTTTAAATCTGGATGAAATTCATCATCAAATTGATACCCAGGATTGCCTGTTCCAGTCCCTTGCGGACACCCGCCCTGAATCATAAAGTCGGGGATGACTCTGTGGAACTTAAGGCCATTGTAATAAGGATCGCCTTGTTTTTTGATAGAATTTTCGAGATTTCCTTGTGCCAGTGCTACAAAATTACCTACCGTTCCTGGTGTTTTTTTATATTCTAATTCAAGTAGTATATCTCCTTTAGAGGTAATAAACTTTGCGTAAAGTCCGTTTTTCATTATGGTGAATTTTTTTTGAAGCACAAATGTATGAATGATTTATAGAAAAAAGGAATGCGCTTAATTAAATTTTAAATTAATTTGCGACTTCGCTCATAAATTTAATACGATAGAGCCTTAGCTCTTCATCGTCATAATCCCCGTCAAAAGCTTCAACAGCAGCTTCAATTGCATCGGAATCGGATTCCATAAAATAATCGTGAATTTCTTCTTGCTGATCCTCATCAAAAATTTCATCAATCCAATAATTGATGTTGAGCTTGGTCCCCGAAAAAACAATAGATTCTACTTCCTTGATAAAATCCGGAATGTCCATTCCCTTGGCATCGGCAATATCATTTAAGGGAAGTTTTCGATCTACACTTTGGATGATAAAGAGTTTTAATGAAGAATTAGAACCTGTTGATTTGATGATTAAATCGTCTACACGAACCACATCATTTTCTTCAACATACTTGTTTATTAAGTCAATAAAATCATGACCATAACGTCTGGCCTTACCTTCCCCAACTCCGTGAATATTTTGTAATTCTTCAATACTAATGGGGTATTTTAGTGCCATATCTTCTAAAGATGCATCTTGAAATATAGCAAAAGGAGGAACTTTTAATCTGTTGGCGTTGGATTTACGCAAGTCTTTTAGCATTTTTAGCAATGTTTCGTCGGCTTGTGATTTTGGCGCAACATAAGATGATGCTAATTCCGAGTCGTCATAATTATGATCTTCTGTCATCAAAAAAGATTTTGGATGGTCCAAAAATTCTTTTCCTATAGCTGTCATTTTCACAAGCCCGTAGGATTCAATTTCTTTGCGAATTAAGCCCTTTACCAAAGCTTGTCGCACCAAAGCGGTCCAAAAGGCTGTATTTTTATCTTTACCGTCTCCAAAAAACGGTTGGGCGTTGGTTTTATGAGAATTGATCAATGCATTTTCTTCACCAACAATGACTTTTACAAGGTCTTTAATTTTGTATTTCTCTTTGGTTAGGGTAACAATAGACAATAGGGTTTTAACAGCATCCTTGGCTTCAATTTTAGCTTTTGGATTTCTGACATTGTCGTCCATATCTCCGCCAGCACCAGTCGCATTGTCAAATTGTTCTCCAAAGTAATGTAGAATAAATTTTCTTCGTGATACAGATGTTTCAGCAAGCGCCACAACTTCTTGCAATAACGCAAATCCAATTTCTTGCTCAGCAACAGGTTTACCAGACATGAATTTTTCCAACTTTTCAATGTCTTTATAGGCATAGTAGGCCAAACAGTGGCCCTCACCCCCATCACGACCTGCACGGCCTGTCTCTTGGTAATAACTTTCGATGCTTTTTGGCATGTCATGGTGAATTACAAAACGAACATCCGGTTTGTCAATACCCATTCCAAAAGCTATAGTAGCTACAACCACATCAATGTCTTCCATTAAAAACATATCTTGATGCTGAGAACGGGTCTTTGAATCCAGTCCAGCATGGTAAGGTACGGCCTTGATGCCATTGACTTGAAGAATTTGAGCCAAGGACTCAACACGTTTTCGACTCAAACAATAAATAATTCCTGATTTTCCTTCATTTTTTTTCACAAATCGAATGATATCATTATCGACCTGGCTGGTTTTTGGAAGGATTTCATAATATAAATTAGGTCTGTTAAATGAAGCCTTAAAAGTATTCGGGTTGGACATTCCAAGGTTTTTAAGAATGTCTTCTTGAACTTTGGTTGTGGCCGTGGCTGTGAGACCTATAATAGGAATGGCGTCACCAATTTGAGCAATAATTTTTTTTAAATTTCTGTATTCAGGTCTAAAATCATGCCCCCACTCACTGATGCAATGTGCCTCATCTACAGCCATGAAAGATATGGTTTGTTGTTCCAAAAAAGCAATATTATCTGCTTTTGATAAAGATTCAGGAGCGACATATAACAATTTTGTTACCCCCTGTTTTATGTCTGCTTTGACCTGCTTAATTTCGGTTTTATTTAAAGAGGAGTTTAAAACATGTGCGATGCCTCCATTCTCTGAGATACCCCGTATGGCATCAACTTGATTTTTCATTAAAGCAATCAGTGGAGAGACAACAATTGCAGTTCCATCTTGCATTAAAGCAGGCAATTGATAACAAAGGGATTTTCCACCACCGGTTGGCATGACAGCAAAGGTGTCTTTTTTTGATAGAATACTATTTACAACAGATTCTTGAAGCCCTTTAAATTCGGTAAAGCCGAAATAAGATTTTAATGCTTTATGTAATTGATCAGATGAAATTTCCATTGAAATTCAAAATTTCTGCAGAAACTAAATATTTATTGTACATGCTATTTAAAGGGAAATAAATTAAATAATAACGCTAATTTTTTGTTTTTTTGTAAACCAGTTCTAAGATAAGTATATTTACATTGGTACACAATAAATTATGAAAGAATTAAGAACAAAAACTTCTGTTCAAGATTTAGCTAAAAAGACGATCATTGCGCAAAGTGAAGCATTGACTAAAATTGCAACCTTTATTGATGACAGCTTTGCTGAGGCTGTAGAATTAATTTACAGTTCAAAAGGTCGCGTTGTCATAACAGGGGTTGGTAAAAGTGCGATTATTGCAAATAAAATTGTCGCTACACTCAACTCAACAGGAACCCCCTCAATATTTATGCATGCGGCAGATGCGATACATGGGGACCTTGGGCTTGTTCAAAAAGAGGATGTAATAATTTGTATATCAAAAAGTGGGAATACCCCCGAAATAAAAGTATTGGTACCACTGCTTAAACGTGCTGAGAATACTCTTATTGCCATCACAGGTGCCCCTGATTCATATCTTGGAAATCATGCCGATTACATCTTTAATTCTCATGTTGATAAAGAGGTATGTCCAAACAACCTGGCCCCTACTACAAGTACCACAGCACAACTAGTCATTGGAGATGCCTTGGCTGTTTGTTTACTTGAAATTCGTAAATTTACAAAAGATGATTTCGCAAAATTTCATCCTGGTGGTATCCTTGGGAAAAAACTGTTCTTGACCATTAAAGAAATCTCTGATCTTAATGAAAAACCCTTGGTAAGCCCCAATTCCTCTGTAAAAGATGTTATTGTAGAAATTTCTAAAAAACGCTTAGGCGTTACAGCAGTGGTTGAAAATGGTGCTATTTTGGGGATCATAACTGATGGAGATTTGAGGAGAATGCTCTCTTATACTAATGATTTTTCAAGTCTATCGGCCGCTGATATCATGTCTGAAAATCCAAAAACTATGGATTGCAACGCATTAGCAGCAGACGCAAGAACTTTAATGGAAACACACGAAATCTCACAACTCCTTGTTTTAAAGGATAATAAATATTCTGGGGTCATCCACATCCACGATTTAATCAAAGAAGGAATTATTTGACAATGCAGCAAGAAAAAGAAATGTCATTCATTGATCATCTTGAGGAATTGAGGTGGCATATCATTCGGGCTACAATCGCTATTGTTAGCGCAGCTTTAATCGCATTTATTGGGAAAGACATCCTGTTTGACACCTTAATTTTTGGTCCCACAAAATCAGATTTTTTCACCTACGATTTGCTTTGTAGAGCTTCTAGCTTGTTGGGCTTTGATAGTTTTTGTAATACTACTTTTGAATTTGAAATTCAAAGCAGAACGATGGCTGGTCAGTTTTCGGCGCACATTTGGACCTCCATTACATTTGGCTTTGTTATTGCATTCCCTTATGTGTTGTATGAATTTTGGAAATTTATTAGCCCTGGATTATATGCCAGCGAAAGAAAAAATTCAAGGGGTTTTATTGTTGTTTCTTCCCTTTTATTTTTTATTGGTGTCTTATTCGGATATTTTGTGGTTTGTCCATTGTCTATAAACTTTCTAGGAACCTACAGTGTTGCCAATCAAGTTCATAATGATTTTGACTTAAACTCCTATATTGGACTGGTGCGGGCTTCTGTGCTGGCTTCTGGGTTTATCTTTGAACTGCCCATTATTATTTTTTATCTAACTAAAGTTGGATTGGTCACTCCTGATTTCCTGAAGCGAAATCGAAAATATGCCCTTGTCATTGTATTGATCATTGCAGCCGTTATAACCCCTCCAGATGTTGCCAGTCAAATTATTGTTGCCATTCCTGTGGTCATATTATATCAAGTTAGTATATTAATTTCAAGAATTGTCATCAAGAGACAAAAGCAAAAATCTGAATCCCCCTGATGCAACTCATTTTATTTAACATAAAAATCAAACCATGAAATTAAGGGTCCAAAATTTAATGAAATCATACAGTGGAAGGAAAGTTGTTAAAGACGTTTCATTCGAGGTCAAACAAGGGGAAATTGTAGGACTTTTAGGCCCAAATGGTGCGGGAAAAACCACCTCCTTTTACATGACTGTTGGCTTGATTAAACCCAATGGTGGTGCCATCTTTTTAGATGACAAAGAAATTACCAAATTCCCGATGTACAAGCGCGCTCAAAGTGGCATTGGATATCTGGCACAAGAAGCTTCTGTGTTTAGAAAACTATCTATTGAGGATAACATCCTCAGTGTCTTGCAAATGACCAAGCTGTCCAAAAAGGAACAGCGCGATAAAATGGAATCACTCATTGAAGAGTTTGGATTAGGACACATCCGTAAAAACAGAGGAGACCTCCTTTCAGGAGGAGAAAGAAGACGTACTGAAATTGCGCGTGCATTGGCTACAGACCCGAGTTTTATACTTCTTGATGAGCCCTTTGCAGGCGTAGATCCTGTCGCTGTTGAAGACATACAGCGCATTGTAGCGCGGCTCACCCAAAAGAATATTGGAATTCTCATTACAGATCACAACGTCCAAGAAACACTTGCCATTACAGACCGCACTTATTTGATGTTTGAGGGCAGTATTCTAAAAGCTGGAAAACCGGAAATGTTGGCGAATGATGAAATGGTTCGAAAAGTGTATTTGGGACAAAACTTTGAACTTCGAAAAAAGAAGTTAGAGTTTTAAAAATATCACGCTTTTCCTTCTTGAGACTTCATAATTTTTTTCTGATATCTTCCTTGAACAATATCAATTAAAACTAAGATTGAAATGATAAAGTAAAAAGTGGTTTTACTCATTGGCACGATCACTTCTCCAAACAGCTTCAGGTGTGCCAAATGTCCACCTTCTGTCAATAACATAATACCAACAATGAATAAAATAAACAGTCCTAAAACCTCATACATTCTGTTTTTTGTTAAAAAAGCCGTTACTTTTTCAGCCAGCCAAATCATTAAAATTCCACTTATTATTATGGCAACTGCCATGATCCAAAAAACATCTGTAAGAGCCATGGCACTGAGAATGGAATCAAAAGAAAAAACAACATTCATCACAACAATCATCGCAATAACTTTTGAAACACTTTGCTTGGATCCAGTGTCATTGACCGTGAAATTTTTAAAACTGACCATGTGCCAAATTTCTTTCATAGCAGTAAAAAGAATAAAAACCCCTCCCATTAGCACAATTAGGCTGTGAATATTGAAATGACCTTCCACCACATCTTCAAAAGGAATGTGTAAGACCGGCTCCTGAAAATAACCAATTAGTTTTACCAAGGCAAACAACAGAATTATTCTAAAAATAATTGCCAGACCAATACCAGTTTTTCGCACAAAGGATTGACGGGTTACATCTGCTTTTTTACTTTCCAACGAAATATAGAGTAGATTATCAAATCCAAGAACAGCTTGAAGCAGTACAAGCATCAACAGGGTTAAAATATTTTCAAGCATCGTTTGGAGGTTTTATAACAGAAATTAACAAATAAGAAAAAATGATAAGAGATATCCCAAAAAACTTAAAGACCATTAGAAAAATTAAAGCTAAAATTAAAAGAATGTATTTTTCAATATTGTCAGAAAATTTCCAAGTTTTAAATTTCAAAGCCATGAGCTTAACAGGAGCATTCAACAAAAATGTACTGATTAGAGTAAGTGCCAATAAGAACCAAGCGTTTAAAATCACAGAATTAAAGGCTTCATTATTTTGATATTCCAAAATCAAAGGAAAGCTCAATACGAGCAGCGCATTTGCTGGGGTGGGCAGTCCTATAAAATAATTTTTTTGTTCGGTTGAAATATTAAAATTTGCCAAACGGTAAGCCGAGCCAAGGGTAATGAGTAAGCCCATATACGGCAGTAAATCTACATAGGGTTCAGACCCTGTCAATGATTGAGATATCAACTGGAACATGATCAGCCCTGGAACCAGACCACTGGTAACCATGTCGGCCAAAGAATCTAGTTGTAGTCCAAGCGCAGACGCTACGTTTAGTTTTCTTGCTAAAAACCCATCAAAAAAATCGAAAAAAATTCCTAACAAAACAAAAAAAGCAGCCATTGTTAACGCCCCCTCTACTGCAAAAATAACTGCAATTGTACCAAAAAATAAATTAAGAAGTGTAATGAGATTAGGAATTAGAGCTTTCAAACGAATAAAATTTATTTAGTAAAAATAATAAACTATTTTTGTTTGGAGCGAAATAACAACAATATCTGCTTGAAATTAGAGTTTATAAATCAAACAAGGCACCTATAATTTGAAACTTAAATATTGTTTTATACCCATTTTATTGACCTTCTCACTGGCAATCAATTCACAAACCACGCGAAAATATTCAAACGAATTTATGAACATTGGTGTAGATGCAGCAGCTTTGGGTATGAGTGGCGCGGTCAGTGCCACCACCAATGATGTCAATTCGGGCTATTGGAACCCTGCAGGACTAGTTCATGTGGAAGACCATGCATTGGCTTTGATGCACTCCAGTTATTTTGCCAACATTGCCAATTATAATTATGTGGGCTTTGCGATGCCTTTAGATGACCGTAGCGTCATTGGAATTTCTATGATAAGGTTTGGTGTGGATGACATCCTAGACACCACCCAATTGATTGATCAGCAAGGTAATATCAATTATGACCGAATTAATTTATTTTCTGCAGTTGATTACGGCTTTACAATATCCTATGCAAGGAAACTTCCGCTTTCAGGATTAAATTATGGCGTAAATGCAAAAATCATCCGCCGATTAATAGGAGATTTTGCCAGCTCTTGGGGATTTGGACTGGATCTTGGAATTCAATTTGAGTCCAATGATTGGAAATTTGGATTGATGGCAAGGGACATTACCACCACTTTTAACAGCTGGACTTTTGACGAAGGCCGATTACAAGACATTCAAAATGCAATCCCTGGTCAAAACCAGGAAGAACCAGAGGCGACTGAGCTAACGCTTCCCAAACTTCAATTGGGAATCGCAAAAACCTTTACTTTTAATTACGACTACTCACTCAAAGCTGAAATTGATCTGATATGTCGTTTTGAGCAAAACAACGATTTAATTTCAACCTCATTTGTAAGCATCAATCCTGCGATTGGATTTGAATTTGGATACATAGATTTGGTGTATTTAAGAGGTGGTGTTGGTAATTTTCAAAACGAATTACAATTTGATAACAGTGAATCTCTGACATTTCAACCCAATTTAGGAGTTGGATTTAAATACAATGGTATTTCTATTGACTATGCCATTACAGACATTGGAGACCAAAGTGTGGCTTTGTATTCTAATGTCTTTTCACTTAAAGTCGATTTAGGAATTTTTAGGAGATGATGCAACTCAAAACATATTTACTGACATTAACTTGCGCCCTCTTTTTGTTTCAGGCCAATGCACAATTACAATTGTCAAAAGAATCGGAAGTTAGCATACTTACCATAGGACCAGGTTTTGTCCTAAATGATGCGTTTGGTCATAGCGCCATCCGCATTAAGGATCCTTTACAAAATATTGATCTTATATTTGATTATGGCCGTTATGATTTTCAAGCAAAGGGGTTTTATTTAAATTTTGCAAAAGGAAAATTAGACTATGAAATCGGATGGACCTATTCTGAGGATTTTATATCAAATTACAAGCTACAGCAAAGGCGAGTAACAGCCCAAATTATCAATTTAACACTTAAAGAAAAACAAAATCTTTTTGAAGGATTACAAACCAATATTCAACCTCAAAATAAAAGCTATTCTTACGATTTCTTTTACAACAATTGTGCAACCAAAATAAAAGATGTTCTTGTCGATACCTCGAATAAAAATATTTCATTTTTGACCCCTGAAAGTTTTGAACAATTATCTTTTAGAGAGCTCATTCGCTCACATGTACCGCAAAACTCTTGGGGAGGCTTGGGAATCGATGCCGCTTTAGGTTCAGTTATTGATCGCTTAGCTTCTGTAGAGGAGCATCTCTTTTTGCCAAAATACCTTGACGAAATTTTAAAGCATTCAAAGTTCGACCCCGAAGCCACAAAATTAGTTCTTAGGTCTGAAGTTTTAAACCAAACTCAAAAATCAAAACCCAGTACCTTTTGGTGGAGCCCTCTTGTAATCCTTGGTCTTGTTTCCATTACCATCATTGGAATGACTTATTATGACTGGACATCGAAATCCAGAAATAAATTTTTAGATGCGCTGCTTTTTTTCACAACTGGAAGCATTGGAATCTTGATTTTATTTTTATGGTTTGCAACCGACCATACAGCAACAGCTTACAATTATAATTTTTTATGGGCCTTTGGTTTCAACTTGCTAATGTTGCCAACAGTTTTAAAACCTAAGCCTAAAAAACGTTTTGTAGGCTATCTAAAGTTTCTTATTTTACTTTTAACCTTAATGTTATTGCACAGCTTAACTGGAGTGCAAGCCTTCAACTATACAATAATTCCACTTTGGATTGCGCTATTGATACGATATGGCTTCCTAATCCATTGGTTCAGCCAGAAAAAAAATCAAAAAAATATTTGATATTATTCACATTTGAGGCGACTTTTGATGTTCCAACAATATGTAAAATTTTGGTGTAGTGCCATAAACCACCTGAACGATCACTGGCTATTTTTATAATTAGCAAATCCAGGCTATACCCCATTTATATATACCTCCATTACAACTATAGGAAAAGTTATTTAAAATGCTTAAAATCAAACTTTTAAATAAATAAAACATCAATATATAAAATTGGGGTTTTTGATGGTAATAAATTTTAGCAGACTTGAGTGGTAGGGAAATTAAGTTGAGAACAAATAAAAAATAATTGATCTCAATTTTAAAAACATATCAAAAATTTATCCTCTTTTTTAAATTGGTTTTATTTGTTTATTAAATAACTGTTATTTTTCTTGGCTGTTTCGTCTAAAAAATTATTTTTGCAGAAATATTTAAATACAATTTAGTATGTATTGGACATTAGAATTGGCATCCTATTTAAGTGATGCGCCATGGCCCGCAACGAAAGACGAATTGATTGATTATTCAATCCGAACAGGCTCCCCCCTTGAAGTTGTGGAAAACCTGCAAGCAATAGAAGATGAGGGGGAATCCTACGATTCTATTCAAGAAATTTGGCCTGATTATCCTTCCGATGAGGATTATCTATGGAATGAAGATGAATATTAAACAAACACAATAAAAGTCTCTTACGAGGCTTTTTTTTTGATTCAATCTCCCAAAAAATTAAGAACAAGCCGTATATTTGACCTTCCAAACTACTATTGATAATTAATAAAATTTGACAATGAGTATATTGAACTCTGTATTGAAAGTTTTTGTTGGAGATAAATCCAAACAAGATGTCAAAGCCATCTTACCAGTTGTAAATAAAATCAAACAATTTGAATCTTCTGTGGCTGAGCTTTCAAACGACGAATTGAGAGCTAAAACCACTGCTTTTAAAGCCAAAATAAAAGCTGATTGCGCAGATTACGAAACCCGCATCAGCACACTTCAAGAGGAGGCCAATACAACTACAGATATCGATCGTAAAGAAGATATATATCAAGAAATTGACGGCTTGAATGATGTCATATACGAAACGACACAAGCGACCTTAGACGCGCTTTTACCCGAAGCTTTTGCCGTCGTGAAAGAAACTGCAAAGCGTTTTGTTGAACACACTGAAATTGCTGTAACAGCCAACGCTTTTGATCGAGAAATCGGAGGCACCAAAGACTATGTTAAATTTAATGGTGATCAAGCCATTTGGTCCAACTCATGGGACGCCGCAGGAAAACCCATTGTTTGGGACATGATTCATTACGATGTGCAGCTGATCGGTGGAGTCGCCATGCACCAAGGTAAAATTGCCGAAATGCAAACTGGAGAAGGGAAAACATTGGTAGCGACGCTTCCAGTGTATTTAAACGCATTGACAGGTAAAGGGGTTCACCTTGTAACAGTCAATGATTATCTGGCCAAAAGAGACAGTGCGTGGATGGCCCCTATTTTTCAATTTCATGGCTTGAGTGTTGATTGCATTGACTATTACAAACCCAATTCAGCAGAGAGAAAAAAGGCTTACAGTGCCGATATCACCTATGGAACCAACAACGAATTTGGTTTTGACTACTTGAGGGATAATATGGCGCATTCCACAACCGATTTGGTACAGAAACCCCACCACTATGCCATAGTTGATGAAATTGACTCGGTATTGATAGACGATGCCCGAACGCCCTTAATTATTTCTGGACCTGTACCTCAAGGCGACCGCCATGAATTTATGGAACTCAAACCCAAAATTCAAGACATCGTAAGCGTTCAAAGAAAGCACTTGACAACCGTTTTGGCGGAGGCCAAAAAAAACATTGCAGCAGGTGATACTAAAGAAGGTGGATTTCAATTGCTTCGCGTTTTCAGGGGTATGCCAAAAAACAAAGCATTGATCAAGTTTTTAAGTGAAGAAGGCATCAAGCAGCTATTGCAAAAAACCGAGAATTTTTACATGCAAGACAACAATAGAGAAATGCCTAAGGTTGATGCTGAACTCTATTATGTGATTGATGAAAAAAATAATCAAATTGAATTGTCTGACAAAGGCGTTGATTATCTTTCTGGAACAGATGACCCCAACTTTTTTGTCATGCCAGAAATGGGGATGGAAATTTCAAAAATTGAAGCAAAAAACCTTCCCAAAGAAAAAGAAGCTGCATTAAAAGAGGCTTTATTTAAAGATTTTGGCATCAAGTCAGAACGTATTCACACCATGAGTCAGTTGCTTAAGGCCTATGCCCTTTTTGAAAAAGACATTCAATATGTTGTCATGGATAATAAGGTGATGATTGTTGACGAACAAACCGGTCGTATCATGGACGGAAGACGGTACAGCGACGGTTTACATCAGGCTATTGAAGCCAAGGAAAATGTAAAAATTGAAGCGGCCACCCAAACATTTGCTACAGTTACTTTGCAAAACTACTTCCGAATGTACCGAAAATTATCAGGGATGACAGGGACGGCAGTCACAGAAGCAGGAGAATTTTGGGAGATCTACAAATTAGATGTTATTGAAATCCCTACCAACCGCCCGATAGCAAGAGACGACCGCGATGATTTGGTTTACAAAACAAAACGTGAAAAATACAATGCTGTAATTGAAGAGGTATCCAACCTCTCAAAGGCTGGTAGACCGGTGCTTATTGGTACCACCAATGTTGAAATTAGCGAATTGCTTGGTAAGATGTTAAGCATTCGTAAAATCCCACACAATGTATTAAACGCCAAACTACACAAAAAAGAAGCCGATATTGTAGCGGAAGCTGGGAAGCCGGGTCAAGTTACAATTGCAACCAACATGGCCGGTCGAGGTACCGATATCAAGCTTTCTGAAGAAGTTAAAAATGCTGGAGGACTTGCCATTGTAGGTACTGAACGCCACGATTCCAGACGTGTCGACCGCCAATTGAGAGGTCGTGCTGGACGTCAAGGCGATCCTGGAAGTTCTCAATTTTATGTATCACTCGAAGATAATTTAATGCGTTTATTTGGAAGCGAGCGCATTGCCAAAATGATGGATCGCATGGGGCTTAAAGAAGGGGAGGTTATTCAACACTCTATGATTTCAAAGTCTATTGAGAGAGCTCAGAAGAAAGTAGAAGAAAACCAATTTGGAATTCGAAAGCGACTTTTGGAATATGACGATGTCATGAACGCCCAACGTGAAGTGGTATACAGAAGGCGGTTTAACGCCCTAGATGGGGAGCGTTTGCGTGTCGATCTTGCCAATATGGTATACGATACTGCAGAGGTCATTACAGCCACAAACAAGGCTGCCAACGACTTTAAAAACTTAGAATTCGAATTGATTCGCTATTTTTCAATGAGCGCACCAATGTCTAAATCAGAATTTGAAGACAAAACCGAGCAAGAACTCGCTAAAATTATTTACAAAGAAGCTTTTGCGCATTACGAGTCTAAAATGGAACGCAATGCAGACCTGGCTTTTCCTGTCATTAAAAATGTTTACGAAACCCAAGGCGATAAGTTTAAAAGAATTGTTGTGCCTTTTACAGATGGTAACAAAACCCTTCAGGTCGTTACTGATCTTGAAAAGTCTTACCAGACTAACGGTAAACAATTGGTAACCGATTTTGAAAAAAACATTTCACTGGCCATTATTGACGATGCTTGGAAAACGCATTTAAGAAAAATGGATGAACTCAAACAATCGGTTCAGCTCGCTGTTCACGAACAAAAGGACCCGCTATTGATTTATAAATTTGAATCGTTTGAATTGTTCAAGGAAATGATTGACCAAGTCAATAAAGATGTCATTTCTTTCTTATTTAAAGGTGAAATTCCTCAGGAAACTGCCAATACCATTCAGGAGGCAAAAGCAAGAAGAAAAGAAAAAGTTCAAACTACAAAAGATATCATTCCAAATATGGATGAGCGTGCTGCACAATCAAGAGCTGCTGGAAACACACAAAGGGCGCCTCAAGTTGCGGAAACTATTGTTCGCGAACAGCCTAAAATCGGTCGCAACGACAAAGTAACTATAAAAAATGTGATGAGTGGTGTGAGCAAAACGCTGAAGTATAAACAAGCTTTACCATTGATCCAAAAAGGAGAATGGGTGCTGATAAGAGAATAAAAAATTATTGCAACTTCAATATAAAATTGGGGTCCGGACAATTATCTTTATAAAACTCAACTGCATTGGCATTACAAACTCCGGGATAATCGCCAAAATTTCCTTGTAAATCTTCAATAATTTGAAAATGTAAATGCGGCGGATAGTCTCCGTTTACCTTAGGACCGCCTAAACGCCCGACAATAGCACCTGCTACAATTCTTTGCCCTATATCTAGGTTAGCAATGGAATCCAAAGATAAATGCCCATACAGTGTGAAAAACACAAAGTCTTGCAAGTGGTGTTCCAAAATCAAAGTCGGCCCATAGTCTCCAAAAGCGTTGTTGTTCTTGAAGCTGTGAACCATCCCATCAAATGCAGCCAAAACAGGGGTTTTTTCAGTGCACCACAAGTCCAATCCTAAGTGGATGTTTCGTTGCTGTTCTAAAGATTCATTTTGAAAATGAATGCTGCGATTGTAAATCAATCTTTTTTCCATATAACCGCCATAGGCGATTGTTTTGGAATGGCTATTAAGAAAATGATTGATAAAACTTGAAAATGATTTGGAAGTTTCAAAATCGACGCTTTCTAGTGCTACATTGGAATCAGATAAATCAATCGGTATGTAAGAACTCAGATCGATTTCAGAATCCATCAGTCTAACACTTTTCCCAACAGTATATTTTAAAAAATCTGATAAGCTCATTTGTTGAATTTAAGGATTGAAAAATCAAAAATCCGAGGCTTTTTTTGATTAAAAAATACTACCGTAAATTGATAAATCTAAGTTTTAATTTAATAAATAAAATATAAAACAAATAACCAGAAATAGCGCCAAAAGCCAAGCCACAAACAACATCTAACGGGTAATGTTTTCCAATATAAATTCGGCTATAGCCTACCATCAAACTCCACGGAATCATTAAAAAAATAAACTTTTTATATTTTGATTTCAACATTAAAATGGTGAAAACCGCCGCAGCCATGGAATTTGAGGAGTGCCCAGAAAAGAAGCCAAAACCATGACAATCGCCCAATCTTAAAAACTCGACAACGCCTTCCTGTGCACAGGGTCTTAAACGCTCGAAACCATCTTTGAAAAGATTGGTAACTTGATCGGTGAAGGTAATCATAGCGGCCAAACATACTACCAGTAATCCCACCCCTTTTTTACCAAGCCCCTTAGCCATTAAAAACAATAATAATACATAAAGTGGTATGGAAGACCATTTATTGGTAACCGTAAACCAAAATCCATCCCATGACTCATGACCCAAGTTGTTCAAGTAAAGTAATAACTCACGATCAAATTCTAAAACGTAATCAAGCATGGCTTTTATTCTTTTTCATATTTCTGAACTTCTGAATCGTAAAAAGCAGCAGCCTGGACAATCGCATTTTCTGCTTCGGACTGCAATTCTTTTTCGTCTTGCTGGTCAAAATCTTCGAACCATTCAATTTCATCTGTTTCAAGATTTATGATAAATCTTGGGAATTCTGTATGGATTACAAATATGGCGCTGGGATAATCGGAGTGATCCCCTAAAATAAATTTTGGCAATGTCATGCAGTTTTCTTTTTAGTAATAAATTGTTTTGAAAGATAATCAAATCGCAGGTATAAAAAAATTGAAGAAGCCGTAAGCCCCGCCAATAAACCCATCCAAATCCCGGCACTTGCGTACATATACTCACTACCGAGATAACAACAGAGTGGGAACCCCACTACCCAATACGAAACAAATGTAATCAATGTGGGTATTTTAACATCCTGGAGTCCTCTAAGGGCGCCTAAAAATACCACCTGTGTACTGTCGCTAATTTGAAATAAAGCGGCAATAATAAGCAGCTGAGATGCGATGAGAACAACTTCATTGTTGTCCTTGAAGTTATTAAGATCATTAACATCTAAATAAAAAGTGGGTAATGCCTCGTGAAAAGCCATAAATAGTACAGCAAAAATTGCTGCAAAGATAAGACCCATTAGAAAAATTGATTTTGCAATCCTCCGCAGTTCAATAGGTCGTTTTAGTCCTTTTTGATTACCAACTCGAATGGTCGCTGCAACTCCGAGACCAACGGCAATCATATAGGTCATTGAGGACAAGTTTAATGCAATTTGATTAGCAGCCTGAGAATTTTTACCCAATGTTCCACTCAGCCAAATAGCCGCCGTAAAGACTCCAATCTCAAAAAACATTTGCAAAGCACTTGGCAATCCTAAATTGATAATTTTTTTTAGCATTATATTGTCTACTAGGGTGAGTTTAAGCCCTATTAAATAGGCTTTTGTTTTATCAAGGTTTTTCAAAAAGAACCACATTAACAAAAGCATGATAAAACGAGAAATAAGCGTACCAATGCCGGCACCAACCACCCCCATTTTTGGGAATCCAAATTTTCCAAAAATCAATACATAGTTAACAAAAACATTAATGATATTGGCAATGAGGGTCGCATACATAGGATATCGTGTGAGGGATAAACCGTCGCTAAATTGCTTGAAAGCCTGAAAAATAATAAGTGGGATTAATGAAACCGCAATAACATCAAGATAAGGAAGTGCAAGACTCACCACTTCCTCAGGTTGGTCCATACTGTACATCAGGGGCTTTGCCAGTAAAATCAATACAAAAAGCACCAAAGCAATCGTGGAACAAAGTATGAATCCATGCTTTAAAGCAGATTTGCCACTGTCAAAGTTTTGCTCAGAATGTGATTCTGCCACTAAGGGTGTGATTGCCGTAGAAAATCCAATACCAAGGGCCATGGCTACGAAGAAAAAACTATTGCCCAGAGAAACGGCGGCCAACTCTGCTGCACCCAATTGCCCTACCATAATATTGTCGACAAGACCTACAAGAACATGCCCCAACATACCCAGTATCACAGGGGCTGCTAAGTGCCAATTGTATCTAAATTCTTTTGTGTAAGCGTGCCACATAAAAACAATATAAATTTGTCACTCAGTGCTATTGGTTCTCAGAACTTTTAGCGGGCTGTTTAAAATCAAAGCCGTCTTTCAAAAGCAGATTGTACCAGGCAAGAATTTTTTTAATATCACTTGAATAAACACGGTCTTCATCAAAGTCTGGTAAAATCGAAAAAAAATAAGACTCTAACTCATCTTTGGGGGCTTTTGGACTCACTGTGGTTGCCTGACCTTGTTCTTTTGTAAAAATCTTTTTAAAAACTTCCAACAAAGGTACTTGTTCTTCAAGGGTATAAATGGATATTTCGCTTAACAAACTCAAGCTTCTATCCATTTTTACGAATCGCTTTTTGTTGTCTATCATAGATTGTACAACATAACCGCCACGGCTTGGATTGATTAATTTATACAATCCCGGTTTTTTTGAAATTGCCAATATTTTTTCTAAACTCATAAGGATATTTTTAAACTCTTTTTTTAGAGATTTTTGGAAAACGCATACGGTAATCAGTGCTAATTTTTCCTTTGCTGATAGAACTCAATTTACTTTTAATCAGACGTTTTTTAAAATTGGACACTTTGTCTGTGAATAAAATACCTTGAATGTGGTCGTATTCATGCTGAATGACGCGCGCAATCAATCCGTCATAGACCTCAACGTGAGACTTAAAATTCTCATCTTGGTAGCGGATTTTAATTTTTGGTTTCCTAGAGACTTCTTCGCGAATATTGGGAATGCTTAAGCAGCCCTCATTAAAATTCCACTCCTCCCCACTCTCTTCAATAATTTCAGGGTTTATAAATGTTTTTTTAAAGTTTTTTAATGCTTTTGTTTCTGATACTGACAAAGATTCATCATCTGAAAAAGGCGCTGTATCAACTAAAAAAAGACGGATGGACCGCCCAATTTGTGGAGCCGCCAATCCTACGCCATAGGCCCCATACATTGTTTCGTACATATTGGCTACAAGGATTTTTAAGTCCTTGTAATCCGACGAAATCTCAACTGCTTTTTTTTTCAAAACAGGATCTCCATAAGCAACAATTGGGAGTATCATTTATCATTAAATTTGGGTCAAAAATACAACTCTCTATTTTGAAAAAATAATGGAATGTAAATTATTTACGGTTTAGGTAAGATTGAAGAATCAAAGTGGCACTTATTTCGTCGACCATGGCTTTGTTTTGCCGCTGTTTTTTTTTAATTCCAGAGTCAAGCATGGACTGAAATGCCATTTTAGAAGTAAACCGTTCATCTTCTCTTTCAATAGGAGTGTTTGGAAAGGCATTTTTTAAGCTTTCAAGAAATGGTTTGATGAGTTTTTCACTTTCTGAAGGTGAATTATTCATTTGTTTGGGCAAGCCTACAACAAATACATCTACAACTTCTTGCGAACAATAGGATTTTAAAAAATCTAATAAAGAATGTGTTTCAACAGTATTTAAACCAGATGCGATGATTTGAAGCGGATCGGTGACTGCAATACCCGTTCTTTTTTTTCCATAATCCAATGCTAAAATTCTTCCCACGTTGCTAAAATACAATTTCAAAAATATAGAAACCGCATAAATAATTAATTTTCAAAAACTGAGATAAACTTCTAACACTTTTTTGAATAAGACTTATATTTGTTTTACAATTTATTTGATTATGAATTCACTAAAACAAACCATTGAAGCAGCTTGGGAAAACAGAACTTTACTCAAAGAAAAAGAAACACAAGC
Source organism: Flavobacteriaceae bacterium (assembly GCA_002709185.1). The sequence goes on along the minus strand of PAQB01000034.1, from coordinate 466 downwards.
AGCCATAAGAAGCATTATTGCACTTTTAGACGAAGGAAGCCTTCGTGTTGCAGAGCCCAAAGTCGATGGATGGCAGGTAAATGAATGGGTTAAAAAGGCCGTAGTGCTCTATTTTCCAATTCAAACGATGGAGACTATTGAAGTTGGTCCTTTTGAATTTCACGACAAAATTCCATTAAAAAAAGATTACAAAGCCAGAGGTATTAGGGTGGTGCCCCATGCGGTCGCCCGCCATGGCGCGTATATTTCCAATGGAACCATTCTAATGCCCAGTTATGTAAATATCGGTGCCTATGTTGATGAAGGTACTATGGTGGATACCTGGGCAACCGTAGGTAGTTGTGCACAAATTGGTAAAAATGTACATCTTTCAGGTGGCGTGGGAATTGGTGGGGTTTTAGAACCCCTACAAGCCGCCCCAGTTATCATTGAGGATGACGCCTTTATTGGCTCTCGCTGCATAGTA
>PAQB01000033.1 GCA_002709185.1 Flavobacteriaceae bacterium | reverse complement strand
GCCTTCTTGACTGAATTTTATAAGACCGCTGTAATAAGACCCTACATAAAAAACAGATGGGTCAAACGGGTCTACAGACATATGCGAAAGATAATAAGGCTCTTGGACTTGAGCGCTAATGGTATCGTAGGCAATATTTTGCCATTCGTTGTTAATATAACGGCTTATCCCCGTCCGTTTTATACCACTGGAAAAATTATAAAACTGAGAGTATCCCCCCGATAAAATCCAAAGGCTTTCATTAAATTCTTTAATTGAAAAAATGTTATTAAGAAGTGGTCCATCTGGATGAATTTCCTCAAAGACATCACCATCACTTAAAGCAGTGCTGAGAACGCCAAAGCCTGATTTTCCTAGTGTTAAGTTGTTTTTTGTGCCAATATAAACTTGGTCCTCGTAAATCAATGAACACGACAATAGCCCTTGGTATTGAGGGGGAGGCGATAGGGTCCTTATCAGATTAAAATTTGTGTCGTAAATATTGATTGTGTCTTCTAGAGTAGTAATAAAGTGTTGATTGGAAAAATACACACTAAGCGGCGGTGCGGAATCAACAAGAAGTGGTGTTAAGGAATTGTCATTATTTAACCTCGATGTGATCCCGGATGTGGAGGTGACTATTAATTGACTGTCATTGGATGCTAGAAAAATAAAGTCTGCGGCAACAGCACTAAACCATTGCTGATAATCAATTAAATTTGGGTTACTTAGGCTTATTGATTTAATCCCTTCATTGTTACCACAGTTGGCATAAATCGTATTGTTTTGAATCGCTGTTTGTTTAACCGGAATTTGATTGCCAACACTTCCTATGTAAAAGGTGTCTCCAAATTCTAAGTTGTCAAGTTTGTAAACAGAGATGCCATAATTTGTTGCAATATAGAGGACGTCCTGGTATTCATTAAAATGATTTATTTGTTTATTCTCCGGCGGTATGGTTGTTTTATTGATAATATCTACAACGCTTAACACCTCTTTGGTGGCTTCATTAAAAATTTCTATGAGGCCGTTTTCGTAGCCAATAATCAATAATTGATAATTCGTACTGTAATGAAATGTTGAAATCAAGTCTCCAGATAAGCCCTCAATTGTAGTAATTGTTTCTAAGTCCTGAGACACAATGTCATAAGAAAAAATTGCATTATCCGCTGAGGCATAAATTTTGCCATTTGCATAAACAACTTCGGAGGTGTTCAAGTACGAAAAATAACCTTCCCAGGTTTGAGAAAAACTAAATAATGCGAAAAACTGTAAAACAAGAACTAAATATTTTTTAAAATTTTTCAATAGATGTTTATTTTGAATATTTGAACCTTGATCTAAAAATTTGTTTGTGCCTACTGCGGCGGCTTGGCGGCAAGAATGGTAATTCAATAAATACCCAAGATAAAAAAGCCAAAAACAATATCAAAGAAAAGATCCCTATAAACATTAACAGCGGTGTATCGGCTCTAAACAACTTCAAAGCAACGAAAACCTGAATTACTGGAAAATGATAGATGTAAATTCCGTAGGTAAAATCTCCATATTTCCCAAAATTATTTAAAAACTGAAGGGTGTAGGCCAAATAAAAGACCATAACCCCATAAGTGATTGGCTTTAAAATTTGAGTGTTAAAAATATACTGCTCCATAATGAAAAGAAATAAACACGGCGCAATAATATAGTGCTTCCAATCGAAGAGGAAATCGAACTTTTTATACATTAAAATCCCCGAAGCAAAAAAGGCAAAAGCTCCAGGCAGTTGTTTGGCGATTCTGTAATTGTCATGCGCCATAAAGAAATTAAAATAGGCTATAGACGCAATATATGTGATGATGATTATGATGTAAAAGTTAAACCTCATCTTCTTTGATAGCCAATAAAGTATCGGTAAAGAAAGATAAAATGCTTCTTCAATTTTGATGGTCCATAGCGCTCCATTTACAACGCATATTTTCTGAGACTCAAAAACACCAGGCAAGCATGGTTCTAAATAATTTTGAAATGTAAGATTGGCGGCTAAATACCTCCAAAATTGTTCGTTTAAAAAATAGTTCGACACCGTGTTTGTCGAAAGGAAAAAAAGAAAAATTGCACACAATAAGATGACTGTAATATATCCTGGTAAGAGCCGTCTAAGGCGTCTAGAAATGTAATTTTTAAGACTTGCGCTGTTTTCATAGCTTTTGGCAATTAAAAACCCGCTGATAATGAAGAATCCATCAAGTGCCAACCTACCATTTATGTAAACCATATAAGGCTGAAAAGATTGAATAGAAAATAACTCTATGAAGTGAGCGATTAGAATTGTCATTACAAAAACAATTCTCAAAAAATCGAAGTTATTAATATTAACGTTCCTCAAAACCGATCATTTCATCAAATATATTTATATCTAACGACAAAACCTGCCATTATTATATATAAACAAAAAAAGCTACTGATAGGGCAGCAGCTTTTTCTAATTTTGACTAAAAAGGATTAAACAACACCTTGCGCCAGCATGGCATCTGCCACCTTTACAAAACCAGCAATATTTGCACCTTTAACATAATCAATATAACCTGTTTTTGGGTCTTTCCCGTATGCGATACATTTATCGTGAATATTTCCCATGATGTCCTTAAGCTTTTCATCAACTTCATCGCGGGTCCAGTTATATCGCAATGAATTTTGTGTCATTTCCAAACCAGAGGTTGCAACACCGCCAGCGTTGGATGCTTTTCCTGGAGCAAATAATATTCTTGCCTTTTGAAAAACAGCAACCGCCGCTTTGGTAGATGGCATATTCGCACCTTCGCTAACACAAATACAGCCATTTTTAAGAAGTGTTTCTGCAGCTGAACCACTCAATTCATTTTGAGTTGCGCAAGGCATTGCAATATCACACGGTTGATCCCAAGGGGTTTTCTTTGCAAAAAACTGGGCATTGGGATAAGTTTCAATATAAGCGCTGATACGGCCGCGCTGAGTGTTCTTTAACTCCATAACGAAAGCCAATTTTTCTTCGTTGATACCCTCTAAATCTAAAATATAACCCGATGAGTCTGAAAGCGTAATGACTTTCCCCCCGAGTTGAATGATTTTTTCTGCGGCATATTGAGCGACATTACCAGACCCTGAGATACACACTGTTTTACCCTTGATGTCATCCCCTTTAGTTTGCAGCATTTTTTGGGCGAAATAAACCGTGCCATAGCCTGTAGCTTCGGGGCGAATTAAAGACCCCCCCCAGGTCATCCCTTTCCCAGTCAAAACACCCGTGAATTCATTTTGTAATTTTTTATACATCCCAAACAAGAATCCTATTTCTCGCCCACCTACACCAATATCGCCAGCCGGGACATCGGTATTTGGCCCAATATGACGAAATAATTCACTCATAAAGGCATGGCAAAAGCGCATAATTTCGTTATCGCTTTTCCCTTTAGGATCGAAATCACTTCCCCCTTTGCCCCCCCCCATTGGTAGGGTCGTAAGACTATTTTTAAAGACTTGTTCAAAGGCCAAAAACTTTAAAATGCTCATATTTACTGAGGGGTGAAAGCGCAATCCTCCTTTATATGGGCCTATGGCCGAATTCATCTGAACACGATAGCCTCTATTAACTTGTATTTCTCCATCATCGTCGACCCAGTTGACTCTAAACATGATGGCGCGTTCGGGCTCTACCATGCGGAGTAAAATATTTTTTCCGTGATAAATATCATTTTGAATAATGTAGGGAATAACAGTTTCCGCAACTTCTTCAACGGCTTGCAAAAATTCTGGCTCTAGACCATTTCTTTGTCGCACTAAATCTAAAAACCCATCAACTTTGGGTTTTATTTCATTGGGTTTTAAAATCATAACAAACTTTATTTATAATACAAATATATAATTTCTTAAAAAACAATTGAAAAAAAATGTATTTCATAATTTTCAAATGATTTAAGACCCTTTTTTTGCGAATAATTTAAAATTTTCTGGTTTTAGCTTTCCAGTGCTTGTTTTAAATCGGCTATCAAATCATCGGCATCTTCAATGCCTACACTTAATCGAATCAAGGAGTCTACAACCCCTGTTTTTTCGCGAACCTCCTTTGGAATACTGGCATGGGTCATACTGGCTGGGTGTCCTGCTAAAGATTCAACTCCTCCCAAAGATTCCGCTAAGGTAAAGACCTTTAAACGTTCTACAACTTTAATGGTCTCTTCAAAATTATTCCCTTTGGTAGTAAAGGACAACATCCCGCCAAAATCATTCATTTGGTTTACTGCGACTTCATGATTTGGATGCGTCACCAACCCAGGCCAATAGACTTTTTCAACTTTTTGATGTTGTTGTAGAAATGTAGCGACGGCCCGTCCATTCTCGCAATGGCGTTGCATGCGTACGTGTAAGGTTTTGATTCCTCTTAACACCAAAAAACTGTCCTGTGGTCCACAAACAGCCCCACTGGCGTTTTGTATAAAGTACAATTGGTCAGCCAGCGCCTTGTCCTTGACAGCCAGTGCGCCCATTACAACATCACTATGCCCGCCCAAGTATTTGGTAGCAGAATGCATCACAATGTCCGCCCCCAAATCCAAGGGTTGTTGTAAATAGGGGGTTGCAAAAGTATTGTCGACCGCCAAAAGAATACCGCGCTTTTTGGCAATCGCAGACACCGCTTTGATATCAATAATGTTTAACATGGGGTTGGTGGGGGTTTCAACCCATATCAATTTGGTTTTAGGAGTAATGTGCTGCTCAATTTGATCGTGGTTGTCCATGCCAATGAAGTGAAATTTAATTTGAAATTTTTCAAAAATCTTGGTGAACAATCGGTAGGTACCACCATATAAATCATTCGTGGAAACCACTTCATCCCCGGGCTGTAACAATTTAACCACTGCGTCAATGGCCGCTAAACCTGAGCCAAAAGCCAAGCCATAATTGCCATTTTCTATACTTGCAAATGATTTCTCAAGTGCATCTCTTGTAGGATTGTGCGTACGAGAATATTCATAGCCTTTATGGCCCCCAGGTGTGGTTTGTGCATAGGTCGAAGTTTGATAAATTGGCGGCATCACTGAACCGTAAGCTTTGTCTGGTGATTGGCCCCCATGGATGGTCTTTGTGTTAAATTTCATTGGTAAATTAATTACTGGTTTACGGAGAAATGATTTTCTTTGTAAAAATAACGAAACAAACCCATGAAAAAAATCTATTCCCTTAAAACTTGCAGCACTTGCCAGCGCATTATTAAAGACCTTGACCTCTCCAAAGAATTCGTACATCAAGACGTCAAGACAACCCCTATTTCGGCATCCGATTTGGAGGGGCTCAAAGCCTTGTCTGGAAGTTATGAGTCCCTGTTCAATAAAAGAGCAAAGCTTTACAAAGAAAAGGGGCTCAAAAACAAAACATTAAAAGAAGCCGATTACCGCCAATATATTTTAGAACACTACACCTTTTTAAAACGTCCTGTACTTGTCATTGAAGAGCAAGTTTTCGTGGGGAATAGTCGCGAAACTATAGTGGCTGCAAAATTAGCTTTGCCCCATGCATAATCGTAAAGCTGCTCTTGTCGCGCTGATTCTGGTCCAACTGTTTTACGGATTGACCTATACCTTTGCCAACGACGTCATTGTGGGTGGGTATATCAAACCTTTTGGTTTTATCTTAATAAGGGTGTTGTGTGGTGGGATATTGTTTTGGCTCTTTGGACTTGTAACACCTACTAAAAAAATTGACCCCAAAGACTTCCCTAAGTTAATTGCAGCAGCATTTTTTGGGGTGGCACTTAATATGCTGGCTTTTTTTAAAGGATTAGAATATACAACGCCGATTAATGGGGCTGTGATTATGATTACAACGCCCATCATCGTTCTCATCCTGTCGGCAATTCTTCTCAAAGAGCCTATAAAAAAAACAAAGGTCTTTGGGGTTTTTATGGGGCTTTCTGGGGCATTAATTTTAAGTCTTTATGGCGAATCCTCTGAAAATGGCGCCAATATTTTGCTGGGTAATTTTTTGGTGTTTGTTAACGCCAGCTCTTACAGCTACTATTTAATTCTCATCAAAAAATTAACTGCTAAATACCACCCCTATGACTTTATAAAATGGTTGTTTTTGTTTGGGTCCTTGATGGTGCTGCCATTTGGTTTTCATGAAGTTGTGGTGGTACAGTGGTCAACATTACCAAATTATATTTGGTTTTCAATAGGCTTTGTTATTGTATTTGCCACGTTTGGCACCTACTTACTTAACCCCTTGGCTTTGTCCAAGTTAAAAGCCACAACGGTCAGTACATTTGTATACCTTCAGCCTATTTTTGCGGGACTTTTTGCCATCGCTATGGGTAGTGACACACTGGATCTGATTAAATTATGTGCGGCTGTTTTAATTTTTATTGGTGTATATTTAGTCTCTAAAAATCACAGTCTTGACCACTAAGATTCACAAATCTATTGGGGCCGTTGATGCTTCTTTTTTAAAAAAGATCAACCCCCAGAACAATGTCTACTTTTCAAAAACATTGCTACATAGTTTTGAAGTCTCAAACCCCAAAATTGAAATGCGTTATGTCTGTGTTTCAGACCACGACAATCCCCAAGCGTTGGCATTGGTTCAAATTGTTGAATTAAGCGTGGATGTGATTTTGAAAAACATCAAGGCAACTGCTTTATCGCGGTGTCTTTTAAGCCTCTTGCTTTGGAAAGAGCATATAAAAATCATGTTTTGTGGGAATGTTTTTTTGAGTGGGGAATATTGCTTGAGTTTTTCTGAAAAAACAAAACGGGAAAAGGCTGTAAAGGAAATTGGGCGGGCCCTAGACACCATCTCGAAATCGGTCAACCCGCTCCATGCTATTTTCATCAAAGATTTTGAAAAAAAGGCTTTGGATTATTCGCAAGGGTTTGAATCCTTTGGGTTTACAAATATTAAAGTAGAACCTAATATGCTAGTGCATCTAAAACCTGAATGGAAAAGTTTTGAGGATTATAAAGATGCGCTAAAATCAAAATACAGGGTCAAAGCGAATAAAGCCGACTCTAAAAGCCAGGCGCTAGAGGGTCGATTCATGTCGAAAAATGACATTGAAAGCGCCCAAAAAGCACTACAAAATTTATATCAAAACACCATTGATAACGCCAATTTTAACGCCCAAGTGCTGAACCTAAAAACCTATATTGAGCTAAAAAGTTTTTATAAAGATGATTTCATCGTAAAAGGCTATTTCTTAGATGGCGAAATTGTAGGTTTTTTATCTGCATTAAAAAACAGGTCGCATTTAGATGCGCATTTTATTGGATTGAACTACCGATTAAATAAAGCCCATGCCATCTACCCCAGAATTCTCAATGATTATGTTAGAATCGGCATCGAGAACAAAGTTTCTGTCATTAACTTGGGGAGAACCGCCTCAGAAATAAAAACCACCATAGGTGCTGTACCGCTTGATTTGAGCTGCTATATCAAACATAAAAGTCCGTTTATAAACGCATTGGTACGTCCATTTTTTAGGAGAATTCAAATCAAAAGCTTCAAACAGCACAGCCCTTTTAAATAGTAATCGCTTTTCTGTATCTTTGATGCAAATTTTAAGCCAACAGAATGATACAATCCATGACGGGTTATGGCAAGTTTGTTCTTGAACTGCCTTTAAAAACCATTCGCGTCGAAATTCGTGCGCTTAACAGCAAATCGATTGATTTGAACTTGCGGATGCCCTCTGACTATCGCAGCAAAGAATTAGAGCTTCGCAAGATTATTGGCGCGGCCCTCGGACGCGGTAAAGTCGATGTATCGCTAAATGTTGAGAAAAGTAAATCCGAAAAGGCGGCTAAAATTAACCTTGCTGTTGTCCAAAACTATATTCAGCAGCTCAAAGACATAGCGCCCACAGATTCGGTCTTAGAATTGCTGAAAATGGCTGTTAAAATGCCTGATGCCTTTGGTGCGGAAAAAGAAGAAATAGATGCAGAGGAATGGTCTCAAATCTTGAATGCGGTGGCAAAGGCTTTGGAGGGACTTAAAGCCTACCGGAGCGATGAGGGTCAAGTGCTTTTAACTGATTTCACAGCGCGGATTAAAACCATAGAAAGCCTTTTGAAAAATGTCGGAAAAATGGATTCTGAGCGGATTGTAAATATGCGAAAACGACTTGGTAAAGGGGTTGCAGAATTTAAAGACGGTTTGGATCAAAACCGTTTTGAGCAGGAATTAATTTATTACATTGAAAAACTGGACATTACAGAAGAAAAGGTAAGGCTTCAAAACCACTTAAATTACTTTATAAAGACGCTAAATTCTGTAGATTCAAATGGAAAAAAATTGGGCTTTATAAGTCAAGAAATTGGACGTGAGATCAATACCATTGGATCCAAGGCCAACTTTGCGCCCATGCAAAAACAGGTCGTACAAATGAAAGATGAGCTCGAAAAAATAAAAGAACAACTCCTTAATGTGCTCTAAGATGTTTAACGGTAAACTCATTGTATTTTCTGCCCCATCTGGCGCTGGTAAAACTACCATCGTTAAGCACCTGCTAAGCAAAGATGCGCTGAACTTGGCGTTTTCAATCTCGGCGACTTCCCGCCCCAAAAGAGGTGAAGAAATCAATGGTGAGGATTACTATTTTTTATCTATAGACGCGTTTAAAGACCACATCAAGTCTGGAGATTTCTTAGAATGGGAGGAGGTCTATCGAGATAATTTTTACGGGACTTTAAAGTCGGAGGTTAAGCGCATATGGGCCCTTAAAAAGCATGTGATATTTGACATTGATGTTTCAGGAGGATTACGAATTAAAAAGAAATTTCCGGAAAAAACATTGGCTGTTTTTGTAAAGCCGCCCAGTATAGACGACCTTAAAATTCGGCTCAAAAAAAGAGAAACAGAATCAGATGATAAAATCAATATGCGAATTTCAAAAGCCTCTGCAGAACTTGCAACTGCCCCGCTTTTTGATTGTATTATTGAAAATAAGATTTTAGAAACTGCACAAGAAGAAGCGCATCAAACAGTCTTAGATTTTATCAAGTCTTAAAATGTTGGCATTATGAAAATTGGGCTTTATTTTGGTACTTTTAACCCGATCCATGTGGGGCATCTCATCATTGCCAACCATTTTGCAGAACATTCTGACCTAGATCAAGTCTGGTGTGTGGTAACCCCTCAAAACCCCCACAAGACAAAGCAAAGTATTTTAGACAATCGGCAACGCCTACAAATGGTTGATTTAGCCACAGAGGACTACCCTAAAATTAAATCTAGCGCGATAGAATTTGGATTAAGCCAGCCCAATTATACTATACATACGCTGACCTATTTGGAAGAAAAACATCCAGATTACAGCTTTGCGCTTATCATGGGAGAAGATAATTTAATGTCTCTAAACAAATGGAAAAACGCAGAGGTGATTATCGCGCGTTATCCCATTTATGTGTATCCTCGAAGACTGAACTCCTCACACCAAAATGTAGTTGCAAAAGGCCGTATTACCAAAGTTGGGGCGCCCATTATTGAAATCTCGTCCTCTTTTATACGGGCAGCAATCAAAGCGGGAAAAAATGTGCAACCCATGCTGCCGGAAGCGGTTTGGGTTTATTTAGATGAAATGAATTTTTATAAATAATATGGTTAAAATTGGTCCTATAGAATTGCCTGAATTCCCGCTCTTGCTCGCGCCCATGGAAGACGTAAGCGACCCCCCTTTTCGCGCGCTTTGCAAAGAGCAAGGAGCCGATGTGGTTTACACCGAATTTATTTCGAGTGAGGGGTTAATCCGCGATGCGGCAAAGAGCACCATCAAACTTGATATTTATGAAAAGGAACGTCCGGTGGGGATTCAAATTTTCGGAGCGAATTTAGACAGCATGCTCCGTGCGGTTGAAATTGTAGAAAAATCCAATCCCGACATCATTGATATTAATTTTGGTTGTCCTGTAAAAAAAGTTGTAAGTAAAGGCGCCGGGGCCGGTATTCTTAAAGACATCTGTTTGATGGAAAAGCTGACCGCTGAAATGGTCAAGCGCACCCATTTACCTGTGACTGTAAAAACGCGTTTGGGGTGGGATTACGATTCCATTCGAATTGTGGAGGTGGCAGAAAGGCTTCAGGATGTTGGCATAAAGGCCCTGTCCATTCACGGTCGCACCCGTGCTCAAATGTATAAAGGTAACGCCGATTGGGCGCCCATTGCAGCAGTCAAAAACAACCCTAGAATGCACATTCCAATTTTTGGAAACGGGGATGTAAATTCTCCAGAGCGCGCCGTTGAAATGCGGGACGTCTATGGCTTAGATGGCGCCATGATTGGGCGTGCCAGCATTGGAAATCCTTGGGTTTTTAGGCAGATAAAACATTATTTTGAAACGGGGACACACATGGCTCCTGTTGGAATGACAGAGCGCATTGAAGCGGCGCGAAGACACTTGAAAATGGCCATCGATTGGAAAGGCGAAGTCTTGGGGGTCTTAGAAACCAGACGGCATTACAGTACCTATTTTAAAGGGATTCCAGATTTTAAGCCCTACCGCACTAAAATGGTCACAAGCGACCACAGTGTGGATGTGTTTAATGCTTTTGATGAAGTCGAAAAAGTGTTTGGCGATTACCAGTTCGCCTAGGCTACAAAGTCTACTTTCTTAATGCGCCAAGAGGCCAGTCTTGAGGCAATGGTGCCTAAAACCAATATGGTTGAGAATGCAATACCGACATTTGCCCATGTCAAGACTACTGGGTAGGCCAATGTGGAAGTGATCATGACCAATTCAAAATGTTGTTGAAATAAAATCACAACGACGCCCAGCAAAAGCCCAGACAACCCGCCTAAAACAGTCATTAAAACGCCTTGTGTAAAAAACACCCTTTGAATTGTTTGTTTGGTGGCTCCCATGCTAAACAAGGTTTTCAAATCTCGTTGTTTATCTAAAATCATCATGATAATAGAGCCTACAATATTAAACAAAGCAATGCTTAAAATGAGGGTGAAAATAAGGTAGACTGCCAGCTGTTCAGTGTTGAGCATTTTGTATAATGCTGCATTGAGTTGCATTCTGTTTTTGACCACAACTTGGCCTTCAAATAGCCGCTCCAGTGCTGCTTTAATTTGTGGCGTATCGGGGGTTTCAGTGGTTATGATTTCAATGGCACTAACGGCGGACTTGGGTAAGCCCAAAAGATATTTAGCATTTTCGATTCCAGTAAACACCAAGGAGTTATTAAGATCCTCATTGATTTGGAAGAGGCCAACATTAACAACTTTCATGCTTTTAAAAGCGTCTTTTACCGACATCAACTGTCCGGTTCCTGGCTTGGGCGCATACAAACGAATGGTTTTTGTAATGTCATAGGTTTTAAAGCCCAAAGTATTGCTGAGGTCCCAGCCCGAAACAATTTGAGGCAAATCGGATTCCATCCAGTCGCCATAGGACACAATAGAATCAATGGTGCCTTGGGGGTAATGTGTGTCAACTCCTTTCAGACGTACGGCTAAAAATTTGTCTTCACAGCGCATTAAAACCTGGTCTTCCGCAATTTCTGAAAAGGAGGCAATGCCCTCGATGTTTGCCATAGTTTGGCGTTGTTCTTTAGTGAAAATAAAGTTTTTGGTTTGTTTGGGGAATAGTTTTAAATCGGGATCAGTAAGGGTAGTGAATTCTAGGCTAAAAGCCTTGAGTCCGGAAAAACCCGAAAGAACAATAAAAAGAGCTGCCGTTCCCACAACGATGCCAATGCTGGCGATTATTGTGATGTAATTAATGGCCTTGCTTTTACTTTTAGTAAATAAATACCGTTTGGCTATGTAGAACGAAAAATTCAATCAGGATTTTTTTCTTTTATCAAGCAAGTCAGGATTTTGGATGGGGTTATCGGAATGCTTCAAAGAATGCTCAATTTGGTCGATATACTCAAGGGAGTCGTCTAGAAAAAACAACAGTTTGGGCATGCGGCGCAGTTGGTGCTTGGTGCGCTTGGCTAGTTCATGTTTGATGAGGGTGGCATTAGAGGCAATGCCCTCCATTAGGGCTTCTGCTTGCTGGATCGGGAAGATGCTGAGGTAGACCTTAGCAATAGATAAATCGACGGTCACACTCACTTTGCTGACCGAAATAATGACGCCGCGCAAGCCGCCTTCACGGGCAGCACCCTGTAGCACTTCTACCAAGTCGCCTTGGAGGACGGATGCAATCTTTTTTTGTCTTTGACTTTCCATTGGGTAAAAATACTATATTTATTATGGATTTGCGCTTTGACCATTTACGAAATTTATAACAGGCTTTGAGATGTTTAAAAATGGTCGTAATATTGCAGCCACTTTAGGTCCCATAGCTCAGTTGGTTAGAGCATCTGACTCATAATCAGAGGGTCACTGGTTCGAGCCCAGTTGGGACCACCCTTAAGCCCCTTCTTAACTGAGGGGGTTTTTGTTTATTAACCGTCTTAAATAGGTTAAACTTGCATTGATTATATTTGAGTGTTAAAATCATTAAACTAAAGTCAAACATTATGAGCAGTAAATTTTTTGGGAACAAAGCCGCAAAGCAAGTCGATAATAAAAAAGGCGGGAAATCAAAATTTAGCAACCATAACAAAAGAAAAACGACCGCGGTTAGGAAAACAGGGCGCGGGAAATAAGGCTTTGTTAAAATTTTAAGATTGCTCAAGATGGGCCCGAAATTTTTTAAAAAAGTCAAAAAGGTATAGTACAATTTAATTAATTATACTCTATGCTTAATTTGTTTTTTTTGTTTTATTATATAGTGTTTTCATTCTGTTTTTGATGATTAATTAATCTGTTTAGACCCAAAAAACCACCTTTTGTAATACAAAAAGGCACCCTTTGGGTGCCTTTTAAGTTTAAAAGTATGGCAACGCCGCTTTTTGAAAGGTCTATTCTTCAGTCTCGGCAGGGGCCTCTGCAAGAAAATTCATCATGCCGCCAAGGTCAAACCAATCGCCACCACCAGAAATTTTGCCATCTACAAATGCAAAAGAATGGTATGACGTAAGCTTTACAGATTTTCCTGTTGCAACATGGTCTGCGGTCCAAGTGCCATAGGTTCTTGTACTACCGTCAAACGCGCCTGTTTCTGGATCGACTCCTGGCAACCAATAGTCGGCAGTGTAATTCATATTATCAAATTCAGTTTGGTAATTGACAATGGCCGCCTTAAAAGTTTCTAAATCCGCCATTTCAGAGCCATAGACGGGCATATGCCATTCTATTTCGCTATGCAAAAGCTCAAACATGGCCTCTGGCTTTTCAGCTTGGTGGAGCTCAAAATATTTTTGTGCCGTAGCGGTGTTTGCTTCATAATCAGGATGGTTTCCCGTTGAACAAGATGCCGCTAAAATACAAAGGGCAAGTAATTTAATCGTTTTTATCATCATTAAGTATTTAGTTAATATGCATACAATATAACAAAAAGCTTGGTTTTAAAAGCGCTTTTATTTAAGGACATAGCACAACACATTTTTTATGAGTAATGATGCGGCATTTTTTGTAGTTTAGTAAAAATTTTGAATATGAAAAGAAAAGTAAATGCCGTTTGGAGCGGAGATGGTGCCGATGGCACTGGTGTTTTAAGCGCGCAAAGCGGTGCTTTTAATAACATGCCCTACAGCTTTAAAAGCCGCTTTAAAAATGACGACGGTACATTGGGGACCAACCCCGAAGAACTTATCGCAGCCGCCTTGGCGGGGTGTTTTAACATGAAGTTAAGTTTTGTTTTAAATGATGCAGGATTCAACCCTGAATCCTTAAAAACAGATGCAGTATTAACATTTGAAGAAGGTGTAGTCACGAATATCGCTTTGGTCTTGAAAGCAAAAGTAACGGACATCACAACAGAAAAGTTTGCAATATTAGCCAATGAAGCCAAAGAGAACTGTCCAATTTCAGCGGTCTTAAATTGTAATATCACTTTAGAGGCTAGTTTGGGATAAACCTATTATTTTCATTAAGGCTCGGTGCTCATGAAAAAACAATTTATCTTTTTACTTCTTTTTCCCTTATTCTCACTCCTACAGATTAAGGGCCAAATTGTGGATTCAAACAACTCGCACTTAGAACGCGCTACCTTGGCCTTATTTAAAATGTCTTTTTATTAATTTACGAAAAATTTAACAGCTTTAAAGATCTTAAATTATAATATTGCGTAATAAATTAAACTATATGCAATTAATTAAGACTTTTGTTGTTAAATGGTATCCTGTGATTCTTGCATTTGTATGCCTTTTATACTCTGTCGGCTTGGGGCTTTTGGGCCGTACTGATGAGGCGATTTACACCGCGCACTGGCCAGGAACCATTTTATTATTCGCTTTAACCATTAGACAAAGAAGACGCTAATGGGGTTGGCTATGTTTATTATTGGTTTTGTAATCTTCGTCATCTATGTTTATTTTTTGATCTGGAATGTGTTTTACAGCAGCAAAAAACAAAGAGAGGAGAACGCTTACGGTAAAGAACACGACGTTTTAGACAGCGATGGTATGGGCGACTTTAGCCGGTTCCCAAAAAAATAAACCTTTTGCTAACTTAAAACGCTTTTACATCAACCCCAGTTGGGTGTAAAAGTCAAGTAAATCCATAAAGTCTTGCTCTGCGAAAATTTTACCTGATTTCATTTTAACCAAGGTAACCCCAGAGACATCCACGCGCTTGCCGGTGGCTGGCACACCAAAAAAATCGCCGTCGTGGGTTCCCTTGAAATTCCAATGCTTGACAATTTTATCGCCCTGGCCAAAGGCGTCAATGATTGTAAATTCTGCATCTGAGAAGCCTGTAAGATAATTGTTATAGTAGTTTTTAAAATTTTCAAGCCCGATAATATCTCCCGCAGATGTAGCTACTGCTGTGACATTCTGATCAAAAGAATCGCTATTTATCAACGCAATTTGACGGCCATTAATGACTTTGTCCCAAACGGTTTCATACATAAGAAGGTTCGCTTCCAGCTGAGCCTGATTAGACTCTAATTTAAGGTGTGTCTCCGAGGGTTTTTGATTGCAGCCTATTAAGGTTAAAACCAAAAATAGGCTGGTGCATTTAATTGTGTTTTGTAAAACTGACATGATTTTTTTATTTCTTAAATTTATAAAAAATTTAGAAATGGTAACCGCTTTTGAAAACAATAAAATTTTAGCCCAAGACCTCCCAAATTATGAGGCTGTTTCGGGTACGGCCTTGGACAAGAAGTATTATTTCGTTGTGCTAGTAGGCACTTTTGTTGTATTTACCTTTGTTTCGCTCGGGCTAATGCTGTGTTTTTATTTTTTTGATTTTTTAAAATTCATGCCTTACAAGCAAACCGCTGCCGTGGCTTACTTTGCTTTTTGGGGGCTTTATGTGTTGTATTCCTGGGTTGGATTTAAAAGAAAGAGTTACTGCTACAGAACCCATGATGTGATTTATAACTTTGGGGTTTTTCACAAAACAACAGTTCTAATTCCCTTTAACCGCATTCAGCACATTGCCCTACATCAAGGGTTTTTTTCAAGAAAATTTGGATTGGCCTCACTTCAGTTTTACACCGCAGGAGGCAGCGCCACAGATGTCAATATTCCAGGAATGCCGCTGGACACGGCTAAAAGTTTCAAAGAAGCAATCTCTGAAAAAATTGAAAATTAACATAAAAAATTACGGCCTTTGGACCCATTAATCATTCAGAAATTTTCAGACTTTCAAAAACAATCAGCGATTGGTTCGGTTGTCCTATTTTTCCAGTCTCTTCGCAAAAACAGCTTCAACTTTATCTACCTTTTATTTCCGGCCGTCAAGGGAAATGTGCAAGTTTCTATATTTCTGTTTCTAGGCTTTATCATATTACTTGCCCTTTTTGCTTATATAAAGTACTATTATTTTAAATATAAGTTTGACTTTGATAAATCAGCCTTTGTCATCCACAAAGGCTTTCTTGAAAAAACAAACTTGAGTATTCCGTTTGAAAAGATTCAACAAATAAATATCAACCAGAATTTAATTCACAAGCTGTTTGGCCTTTACGAAATCCAAATGGATACTGCCGGCTCCAGCAGCACTGAGGTAGACATTAAAGCAGTCTCTAGGGCCGTCGCAAATGATTTCAAAATCGTTGCCGAAGAAATAAAAAAAATCGGCTTGTCAACTGCTCACTCAGAGCTGCTGACCAAAACTGAGACCTCTTTTGAAATAGACCTTAAAACGCTAATTAAAACTGGGCTAACAACCCGCTATTTTGAAACCTTGAGTTTGATTGTTGGAGGGCTGTTTTTAGGCCTTCAATTTTTAGACGACTATGAGATGCGTTTCGCCTCAAATCTAACGGACATCGCCAAAGAAGTCAATTACAGCTATGAATTGGTAGCCTTGTTAATTTTGGGGGTCATTGCCACAGTGCTTTTAACAAACCTTGTCACTACTGTGATCAAATTTTACAAATACAAAGCCACGCGCAGTGCTAAAAATTTAGAGATTAAATACGGATTGATTCAAACAAAATCCGTGCTGTTGTCCCCTCAAAAAGTTCAACAGTTTAAGACCACACAAAATTGGTTTCAAAAACTTCTCAGAATTCTTGACATAAAAATTAACCAAGCTTCTAGTGAGGTTTCCTCAATAAAGGATGTTCGAAGCAATGTCAAGGTGCCAGGCTGTACTGCGGGTCAAAAACAGGCCCTATTTGATTTTATTTACCGCAAAACTGTTGGAGAAGAAATTGTTCTAAGACCCAACTTTAGAAAATTCCTTATTAACTTTATCTTTTTTAGCCTTATGCCTTCAACTGGCTTACTTCTAATGCATTTAAATATTGAATTTTTTAAAGGTTACTATTGGCGGGTATTTGTAATTTTCTTTCTAATTATGACGCTATACGCGGCTTGGCGATTTTATAAAAACAACGCCCTTTTCATATCAAAAAATTTCATAAAGTTTCAATCTGGATTCTGGGATGTTACCACCACATACGTCGAGCATTATAAAACACAATCGGCCATTATATCCCAGCCTATTTGGTATAAAAATTCGGACTTAGGGGACCTTTTCATTTTTACCGCTGGTGGTCAAATCAGGGTTCGCACCTATGATTATACCGCCTTGAAATTAATTCTAAACAATCTCCTTTATAATGTTGAGACTTCAAAGCAAAAGTGGATGTAGATTATAATCAACCTGTGGCTTGCTGTTTTTAAATCTGGATTTTTTTTATATCTTTAGGCAAATCATTTCCACATGGAGGCCAACAAAATTGTACTTTATTTTTCTGTCTTTGTCGTTGCGTGCGTGATTGTTTGGCTGTGGGTTCTCGCAAAACAATTGGATGAAGTTTAACCCGAAAACGAATCCTGTGACAAAAAAGTACTTTTTAGCCCTCCCCTTTATTTTATCGTTGCTTTTAAATGGACAAAATTTTGATGCAATTATCACCGAACTGGCCGTCCAACACGAAGCCGAAATTATTGAACTTAGACATTGGTTTCATCAAAATGCGGAGCTGAGTAATCGGGAATTTAAAACCGCAGAAAAAATTTCAGCCGCGCTGACAAAAATTGGTTTAGTGCCTAAAACTGGTGTCGCAAAAACTGGAGTTGTCGCTGTTTTAAATGGGGGCAAGCCAGGTCCAGTAGTGGCCTTGCGGGCAGACATTGATGGACTTCCCGTTAAAGAGCGGGCAGACCTGCCCTGGAAATCTAATATGGTTGGCGAGTACAATGGTGAAAAAGTACCTGTAATGCATGCCTGCGGTCACGACACACATACAGCAATGCTGCTTGGTGTCGCTAAGATTTTATATGCAATTAAAGACGACATTCCAGGCAGCATAAAATTTATTTTTCAACCCGCAGAAGAAGGTGCGCCAGCGGGGGAAGAGGGCGGAGCGGAATTAATGGTGAAAGAAGGGGTGCTAAAAAACCCCGATGTGGCCGCTATTTTTGGATTGCACATATGGTCACAATTCCCTGCTGGAAACGTTTATTTACGACCAAAAGGCATCATGGCCGCGGTTAATGAGTTTCGAATTGACCTTCAAGGGGTTCAAACCCATGGATCAACTCCCTGGACCGGCATAGATCCTATTGTAACGGCGGCACAAATCGTAAATAATATTCAGACCATTGTAAGCCGAAGCTTGCCGCTGACTGAGGCAGGCGCCGTGGTAACTATAGGTAGCATTCACGGCGGTGTCAGAAGCAATATTATCCCCGAAAGCCTCTACATGCTTGGTACCATAAGGACCTTGGATGAGGACATGAAGGCCGCCGTGCTTCGAAGGCTAGAAGAGATTGTTTACAATACCGCCAAAGCCAACAACGCTAAAGCAGAAATTACTTACCAAGTCAGCTACCCTATTACCTACAACGACACTGGCCTTTATGAAAACATGCTGCCGTCGCTAAAAAGAATTAATGGCCCAGAAAATGTGCATTTTATGAATGCGATTACGGGTGCAGAGGACTTTTCATTTTTTCAAAAAGAAGTTCCTGGACTCTACTTTTTTATTGGGGGCGCTCAAAAAGGGACAGATCCAACAAAAGCAGCACCACACCATACTCCAGATTTTTATGTGGATGATTCGGCCATGCTCACAGGGGTTAAATCTATGACAACTCTAGCACTTGATTACTTGTCAAAGAAGAAATAAGGGCCAAAAATACAAGCTCAAAAAAAATGTGGTCCCCAGCTTTATAATTGTTCTGCTTGTCATATTAAAAACAAACACTAAGCGTGTTTTTGGTTCATTTTTGCAACCAAAATTTAATATCTTTGGAAAAATCAAAATTTAAACTAAAATGAAAAAAATACTACTGGCGTTACCTCTTTTTTTTGCAATGGGGTGCGCACAACAAGAAAAAGCAGCAGTGCCCACCAACGGATTTGGGCCCTATGAAGGTCAAAGTGTATACTTAGGCGATGAGGCCACTGTAACAGTGTTTAAGGCGCTTGACGCTGCCTGGGCCGCTCGGGATTACACAACCATGAAAAACATGATTGAAGACGGTGGCATGTATATTTTTGAAGACGGACATACTGTTACAACAGCACAAGGGTTTGTTGACAAAATCGAAGCTGATTACCAAGAGTCACTTGAAAAAGAAGTGGAGTGGGGCTGGAAAACAGACTACGCCTTTGCGGCCTACCCAAAGGGATCAAATGACCCAAAAGCAACAAACCAGCAAGGGCAATGGGTCAACGCACAATTTACAGGCAACGATGGTACTTATATTGAGTGGTATCAAATTGTAAATGGAAAACTCAAAATGTGGTATCAAACTAAAGGGAATTTTGTGTTCCCAGAAAATTAAATCATTTTACATTATGAACATAAAAACAGGAAATGTTGGGTTCCACGTCGCTTTTAGGGTGCCAAATGACGACATAAATCGTATGGAGAGCTTTTTAGAAACACATCAAAATTTTATGCGTGAGACACATCATATTGAGGGCACTGTCGAGCCTGTCGTGCTTTGCTACGCCGTTATGAAAAGTCCTGAGTTTAATAACCCTCTTGACCCAAATAGTGGAGAAACAGGACACACTCTTTACGGATTAACAGAAGTTTATAACGGCCCTGAAGGCGTTCAAATGCATATGCAGTTGGGGCAGCAACGGGAGAAAATGTTTGCAGAGCTTGTAAGTCTTACTGGTGCGTATTGCGTGAGTGGAATAATTGGAGCTCCGGTCATAAAATCGATGTAGGTTAATATAGCGGCTACATATTAACAAAAAAACCCGCTCTGAATAGAGCGGGTTTTTTTTAATCGTTAAAAAATAAATTTACATAGACTTTACAAATGGTAAACCTGTTTTTTCATTTTCTACAATCTTTTTCCCAGCTGGAAGGTCGCATGAGTTAGAACGCTCGTCTTTTGCAAAATAATAAATCGTTTGATTTCTTCCGCCTTTTAAGACAACGTCTTTTGTGTGTAAATAATACGTCTTTCCTTTGCTATTTTTGAATGAATATCCCATAATTTAGTTTTATTTTATACCAAATTACAAAAATTACTTCGGTATTTCCAAAAAAATCAACAGATAAATGATGTTTTTTTTAAGAAGTAGAGCTAATTGTTAATAAAATCAATCGTTTTCGCAAAAACTTGCTCCAACTCTAGAGGGATTTTGGGGTTGGTCCAGGGCTGTTTTGTGCTAAAAACATGATTCGCCTTTGAGATAATACAAAGCGTGCTGTGCTTGCTCCACGAGTGTAGCGCTTTGGCCTCTGACAGGGCTACAGATTCATCTTCAGCGCCGTGAATGATTAAATATGGGATTTTCAAGCTGCTCACCGAATTAGAGATGGTAAGACGCGCTTCATGGGCTATAAAATCTTCATAAAATTGGTATGCGTGTGGCATTTGTTGCTGGGTTCTGCCGTTTTTCACGTAATAAACCCCCGAAGCGAGCCAGGCCTTCAATGCCTCTCCTTCTGGAAATCTTATTCTATAATCACTCACGCCAGCTAGTGTAATTACTTTTTTTATACGCGAGTCTTCGGAGGCTTTAATGAGCACTATGCCCCCGCCTCGGCTGTGGCCCATTAATATTATTGTATTTGTGTCTAAAGCTGGATTTGTGTCGTACTTGGTTGTTAGCCAATTGATAACACACTCTAAGTCTTGAAGCTCTTTGGTATAATTGTTTTGCCCAAAAGCTTCAAGGTCTGGAAAATCAATCGGGTTTTCTGCTGTGCCTCCATTGTAAGAAAAATTAAATTTTAAAAATGCGATGCCCTGTGAAGCAAACGCTTTTGCAAAAAGCGTCCACGCACCCCAATCCTTGTAGCCCTTGTAACCATGACAAAAAATAATGATGGGGGCCTTTGATCTGTTCAGGTTAAAATAGAAATCATAGACAATGGGGCGCCCATTTGGGCCAGAAATTTTATAATTTTTAATCGTACGGAGCATTTTAAACTTTCTTTTCAATAAAATCTTCATCAACATCAAACAATGTAGAAAGCAGTTGTTTGAGTTGAGCCTCAAAAGCCTCTAAAAGTTTGGGGGTGATTTGAGTTTGCTTGTGTGCCCCTCTTCCTGGCTTGTCTTTTTTGGTAAATTTTATAACCCCTGCATTTAAATTTTTAAAAGAATAAATGCCCGCCTCTAGAGGTAAGGGTAAGGCGTTGGATTTGTGTAAGATATATGCATACATTAACAGCTGAAAACTTTTATTATGAGCTTTATAATCTTCAATAAGCGGCGCCCAATCTACAAGATTTAAGTCGGTCTGATTGACTTTCGATGTTTTATAATCAAGAATCCTCAGGGTGCCATCACATGTGTCGATGCGATCAATATTCCCTCTTAGACAAACGGGGAAAGCAAGCTCTGAACTATCAAGAGTCGCATTTATTGGAGCCTCAAGGGCTTTTAATTGAACAATATGCCCCTTCTTTAAAAATTCAATTTCGTAATCTATGAAATTAGAGATATAACGCTTGGCAATTTCGAAACTAATTAAATTTTTACCTCTAGTGATGTCTCCTTTTTTATAAAGCTCTTTAAAAAATTGTCGCACTGTTGGTTCAATCTTTGGCTTGAGTTCCAAAAGCTTTTCTATGTCTAATCGCTGACCCACAAAAGGCTTATAAAATGCTTCTAGTGTATAATGAACCACACTTCCAAAGGTTGTGGCTTTAATGGTCTCTTCCAAATCATTGTTTTCCTTGAGGCCCAAAATCTTTTGATTATAAAAATCAATCGGGTTTCTAATGTATTGCCCCAGAGAAGATGGGGAAAGTCCCCGCTCAGCCAAGGCCTGCAAGCTTTCTAAAATCGGTTTTGTTTTTTTTACGAGCAAAGGGGATGTGCTAATCTTAGGAACTTTCGGCGTCAAAATTTGGTGACGGCATTGGTGATGGTCCTCTAACTCTAACTGAGCAATAAACCGGCTAGGTTCACTTCCTTTAAGGACTTCTGGCTCGGTATTATAGACCAAATGAACCGCTTTCGCACGATGTAATAAGCGATAGAAGTGGTAAGTGTAGACGGCGTCCTTTTCCTTATAAGTAGGCAGGTTGTTTTCTATTTTAACATCAAAAGGAATGAATGAGTTTTTTGTTTTTCCTGCAGGGAGAATGCCTTCGTTTACTGAAACAATGATGACCGTTTCAAAATCCAAGACACGGGATTCTAACATGCCCATTATTTGAAGCCCATTTAATGGTTGCCCTTTAAAATCCAATGTTTCCTTCGTCAAAACGTCTTTGAATAAATGTTGTAGCGTTGTTATAGAATCAACAATGTTATGTACTGCGTCGTAATTTTCGATTTGTTGAAATAGTGCCGAAAATCGATATATATACTCCAAATATAATGTGTTGTTTACGCCTTTATCATTGTACTGTTTTTTTAATTCAAGAAAAAGGCGCAATAATTGTTGTATGGCTGCCTTTGGGTTGGCACGACAAGGTTCAAAAAGAAGCCTTAGGGGCGACTCGGCCTCAGGGGCTAAGGCCAAAAGCTCCTCACAAGAAAGCGCCATAAGGTTGTCACGCCTTATATTATTAATAATATTTTGGCTATGATTGTCTTGATTTGTTTGAAACAAAGGCGCCAAAAAAGGATGTCCCAGAACCCCTATGATGTCCTTGTGATAATACCGCCCGGATGCCGTGATTTGAAGTTTAAACCATTGATCAATGAATGAAGCTAAGGGGACTTGTGCCAAAGGAAGACCCATAGTTATATTGGCGCTTTTAACTTCTGACGGCAATGCGCTTAAAATTGGTAATAGCAAGTTTTCATCTGCCAAGACCAGTGCCGTATTCTCTAGTTTATGCTGTGTATAAAGCGCACTGATAAGCTCCCCCACATACTTGACCTGGCTTATTTGCTTGGGGGCACCAGTAATATGAATGGTTTTTGGTGTTGTATAGTGTGTCGTGATGCTATTGAATGGGTTTGATTTATAATAGGGCCACTCTTTTTTATAGCGCCGCATAAACAAGCCCGCATCGTGGTAGGGGCTTTCTAGGAACAATTTGTCAGCATCCCAAAAAACCTCTGCTATTTGATGGTGTAAAAGCGCTTGGATGATGCGGGACTCTGCAGCATTTAAAGCATTAAATCCAATGAAAATATGTTTTTTGCGTTTTGTGCTTTGTAAATATGTCTCTAAATTATTAATGGCATTTTTATAAATTAAGCCCTGATATCCAAGGCCTTGATTTAGTAAATATTCCGAAAACGCAGCGTAATACCGCGAAACTTGTTTCCAGAACTTTAAGTAGCCCCTTATCATTTTAGTAGGGCTGGGGTCTAAAGACCAGTGGTTGATCTCTTGAATGGCGCTCAAGTAGTTGAATATTTTTACTGGATCAACTAAATGTCGGTCAATTTCATTAAAATCTTGAAGCACAATGGTGGCCCATTTAGAAAAACGGTCAAAAGATTCAAGTTCTTGCTTGGGGGTGATAGAGGTATACAGCGCATAAAATTCGAGCAGCACCTCTAGATTGTTTAACTGTTTGAGTTGTGACACCTCTACAACAAAATCCTCTACAGAGATGATTTCTGGTAAAAAAACAGGAGAATTAACTTGCTTTGCAAGCTCTTGTTTTAAAAATACGCCCGCGCGTTTGTTTGGCAAAACAAAGGTCAACTCGGAAATAACATATCTCTCAGCGACTAATTTATTTAGAATCTCAAAAATGAAACTATCCATGTTATAAAAATAAAAAACGCCTCGCAAATGCGAGGCGTTTAGAAGTGTTATTTTTTAATGTCTCCGCTTAGTTTGCCAACTTCACCTCTACACGTCTGTTTTGTGCTCTTCCTTCTGATGTATCATTGGAAGCAACGGGTGCCATTTCACCAAAACCGACAGTCGATAATCTTGAAGCGTCAATGCCATTCGTGGTGAGGAAATTGAGCACCGAGCTGGCTCTTTTTTCTGACAGTCTCTGATTAAACTTCTCTGTGTACTTACTGTCCGTGTGGCCCTCAAGTACAAATTTAGTTTCTGGATATGCATTAAGTATAGCCACAACCTCAAGTAGTAGAATCTCAGCATCTTCCAGGATAGAGGATTGTCCTGTGCTAAATGTTACAGGGCCCAATCCTGTTAGCATTTCATTGATGATATCACTAGGGTCTTCCGGGCATCCGTTGTTGGCAACAGTTCCGGCTTCATTTGGACACTGATCGTCTTTGTCTAAAACAGAATCTCCGTCAGAGTCTGGCCATGGGCAACCTCTATTGCCTCTTGGGCCAGCTGCACCAGGGCAATTGTCATCAGCATCAGTGATACCATCGCCATCAGCATCTGGACATCCAGCCAATGCTGGTAAGCCCGCAACATTTGGACATTGGTCTTTGTCGTTGGAAACACCATCACCATCAGAGTCAGGGCAGCCCTCAAACTCAATAGAACCAGGATCATTTGGACAGCGATCATCAGAATCTTGAACACCATCACCGTCTGTGTCTGGGCAACCATTAAACATCTTTAAGCCGGGAACGTCTGGACATAAATCCTTTTTATCATAAATTCCATCACCGTCTCTATCTTTTCCGCCATACCTAAGGGAAAGCCCAATGGAATGACGCCAGTGTTGAGGTAAAATATCTGTGTCGTCTTTATCGACGTGGTTGTAAGTGGTCTGTAGCGTCAAGCCTAGGTGTTCGTTAAACCAATATGACGCGCCTAATGATGCATTGATATGGCCCCACCCAATAAGAGCGTCGCCACTTCCACCGCCATTTGAATTGTAGGGCCCTTCTTCAATCCAAGTGTATCCACCCCCAATTCCCAGGAAGGGATCAATTTTTTTTGACTTTAACAAGTTTGCAAAGCTGTAGTTAAATGAGCCGTCGAGAGACAAAAACATCAATTCACTGGCCAATTCCTTTGAGCCCCATTTTTTTATTCTGTTGTATGTGCCTGTTAGCACAAAAGAAACATCTTTGTCTAAATACCGCCCTAGTGAGAGGTAGGGCAAGCCAACATTCCAATGGTCTTGAACGTTGAAAAATTCATCAAAGCCTCCGCTATGGTAAATATTTGGCCCACTAGAGATGCTGTGGCCGCCTGTTGGGTAAAAATCAACGGCTGATAGTCCGACAGAAAATAACCAAGGGTTGTCTTCATTTTGTGCACCAATTGTAGCCGTGAACACAACTATTAAAAAAGCACAAAAGTTTAATTTAAAATTTCTCATAATATAATTCATTTATAGAGTATAACTGCTGCAAATGTAAGGCCTAAAATTGATTTAACAAATATATCTGGTGAATTTTAATACAACAATAAAATTAGTTTTAAAAAAATTGTTGAGTTATTACGCCTTAGAAACAAAAAATAAAAGCTGCATATTAGTATAAATATTGACGCTTGGTTGTGGAGGTTTGTTGTTTTATTGTACGATTTTGATCTCTATCCTGGGATATATATAAACCAAAATTTTTTCTGCTACATCATAGCCCATTTTCTGTACAGTTTCCTTGTAATTGTTTAATTGTTCTTGATGCTTTGGGTTAAAATTTCCTGTCTTGTAGTCAATAATCGCTGTGCGGCCATTTTTTTGAACGGCTAAACGGTCTGGAATGATAATTTTTCCACTTTCTGTCAGTATTTCACGCTCATTGTAAGCCTCAACTTCACTGGTGTAGAATCTTTTTAGTTGAGGGTGTGTAACAATTGATTGAAGCACCTTGCTTAACTGGCGTCCTTGCGGTTTTGTAATTAATCCTTGCGCGCTTGACTCTTGGATGGCAATAGGAATGTCGGCTTGGGTGTAAATTTTTGAAAGTAAAAGGTGTACAAGATTTCCCTTTTCAATGGCTTCTACTTGCTGAGGGTCCCACATATAGGCCACTTTTGTGACGATTGAAATATTACGTTCTTTTATGGGGGTAGAAATGAACTTTTTGGGGGTTCTGGTCTGAAATTTTAAACGTATTTCTTCTGGCATTCCCTCTGGCGTTCCAAAAGAGTACTCTAAAGTATTCGCTTGCCATTTTCCACTTGCCTTTAAAAACCCAACCAATAAATCAGAATACGTTTTTAAGACACTTGGTTGCTGATTTTTAGAGGGGGCTTCCCCGATAATATACAATTGGGCCACGGCTCTTGTTAGGGCAACATAAAGCAAATTGACGTTGTCGAGTTCTAACTTTGATTGATGCGCTTCGTATATGGCTTTAGAGGCGTTGTTAAAATGTTGAAAATCTTTATTGTAGTTCATAAGAAAATAGGGGAAATCCGCATCAATATGCGAGGTCGGCACCCATTCCTTGGGGTCTATCTCTTTGTAAATGTTAAGCGCTGCGTAGGGGAATATAACGACTGGAAATTCTAGTCCCTTGGCTTTGTGGATCGTCATGATTTGAATGGCATCTACTCCCCTTGGGGAGATGATGCTTAAATTTTCTTTTTTTTGTTCGTAATGCTCTAAGAACTGGGGGAGGCTTGAGTTGTATTTTAGAGTGTATTCAAAAATAAAATCTAAAAAGAATTGAACGTAGGCGTCAGAGGTGCCTACCAAATCAAATGCGCTGACAATCATTTCAGCTGCTTCGTAAATCGGCTGGCCAAGCGCCTCTTCGTCGTTAAACTGAATGCCCAAAGGGCGTAGCGCTTTAAAAAACAACGCCGGTTTTAAATGCAGGTGTTTAACCCTAAATTCGTGCCCTGCTTGAATGTTTAGGCGGTCTATTAAATAATTTAAAAGTTGCAATTGAGACATGGTGTCATTAGGGTCTAAAATATATTTAAAAACTGCAACAATAAGCTGAACCTCCTTAGAAGAAGACAACAACAAACTTTGATCCGAAATAATGGGCATGTTTTTTGCCGTCAAATACTCGGCGACTGCAATGCCTTGTTTCTGTTTTCTCACCAATACACAGATGTGCTTATAGTTCGCTTTTTCTGAGGCAGCCATATAATTCGAAATCGTTCTAAAAACCTGTTCCGCATAACATAAGTCTTTGTCATCGCCTTTTTGTAAGGACAACAAGTTAAGTTGTACGTAGCCCTGTTTGGTATGAAAGGGGGCTTGACGCGCGCTTTGGTATATTTTTTTGTGTGATGGGCTAGAAAACAGCGTCTGTGAAATATGCTCAAAAAAAGCATTGTTAAAAGCCACAATGTTTTCGCAACTTCTGTAATTAACCGGGAGGTCAAGCACCTTGGGCTGAATGGGAAAGGTGGTTGCGTTGTTGATAAGGTTTATAAATTGCTCGGGGTGCCCGCCTCGCCAGCGGTATATGGCTTGTTTGGGATCTCCTACAAGCAAAACAGACCCCCTCTTGTGGGCAAGTGCATTAGCCATCAGCGGGGTTAGGTTTTCCCATTGCATCTCTGAGGTATCTTGGAATTCGTCAATAAAATAATGGTCATGTTTCTCTCCAATACGCTCGTAAATAAAAGGAGTCGGCTGTGATTTAATTTCTTTGCTTATAAGGCTGTTAAACTCCGAGATTAGAATTAAGTTTTGTTCTTTTTTAAGCGCATTTAATTCCTTTTGAATTAATGTCAATACAGAAATAGGCGTTGTATTTTGTTGTATGTTCCGTAAATATTTTAACCTATAAAGTGCTTTTGTGGTCGTTTCAAACGCCGTTGTTATAAAAGGTCTTATGTGGTCAATCTTCTCCTTGATTTGTGGTGGCGCTTTTTGAGTATAAAAAGCGGTAGTTGTTATGTTTAATTGCCAAGCAGCATCATGTTTTAAATCTGTTCGCTTAGAGGCTAATGCCATAAAATACTTTGGGATAGAACCTCGGATAAAGTCCGAGAACTCCAAGCCGGTTGCGCTCATTTTTTCAAGAACTTCTTTTGCAGCAAAAACTATTTGATCGGACAACAAGACGCGCTCTTTTTCGATCATACGGCTAAATTTACGGAAGGCACTTAGGTCCTGACTTGAAAGAAGGTCAAGGTATGGGGTCGCTGTTTCTTGTGTTAAAAGCTGAGCGGTATTATTCAGGTCTAAAGCAATATCCCAACTTTTGTCGTCATCGGTTTTGGAGAGGGCATATCGAACCAAAACCTCTGTAAGCTCCGAATCGCGTCCCGCTTTGTGTATCAAGCGATCTACGGCCTGTTGCAATAAAAGGTCTTTGTCAAGTGCTACCTCGAAATTCATGGGCAGCTCTAAGTCATAGGCAAAGGTTCGGATCAATTTCTGGTTAAATTTGTCGATTGTGGAAACCTCAAAACTGCCATAATTATGTAAAATTTTCTGGATTAGTACGCGGGACTTGTGATGAAGGGCCTTGGCGCTAAGGTTTAATTCTTTAGAGAGCTCCAAAAATAACGAATCATTGGATTCTAATATTAAAGGTTTAGAAAAACGCATCAGCGTGTCTAAGATGCGGCGCTTCATCTCATCAACAGCCTTGTTGGTGAAAGTAATGGCCAAAATGTGACGCTGCGGCAAATAGGCCTCAGAGGTTAAAATTATTTTCAAATAGTCCTTGACGATCGTGTAAGTCTTGCCGCTTCCGGCCGATGCGTTATAAATTTTAAACATGTGAAGCTTAACTAAATTTAATTTATAGCAAAATAAACAATCTAAATTATATCCCTGTTTATATATAGATTGAAAATCGTAAATTTGAATAAATTAATAACAATAATAAAAAAAAACTTATGGCTTTTGAATTACCAAAACTAAAATATGCTTACGATGCCTTAGAGCCTAATATCGATGCAAGAACAATGGAAATACACCACTCCAAACACCACAATGGTTACACTGCGAAATTAAACGCTGCTACCCAGGGAACCCCTCTAGAAAACGAAAGTATTGAAACCATTTTAGACACTTTAGACATGTCTGACAATGGGGTGCGAAATAATGGTGGCGGTTTTTACAACCACAGCTTGTTTTGGGAGGTCATTAGCCCTGTAAATAAGGGAGCGCTTTCTGGAGAGCTGGAAGCAGCTCTAATGGAGGCCTTTGGAACGTTTGAAAATTTTAAATCTGTATTTTCAAAGGCTGCAGCCACGCAGTTTGGTTCTGGCTGGGCTTGGCTGTGCGTTCATAAAGGCGGCAAGCTGGCGGTGTGTGCAACGCCTAATCAAGACAACCCCCTAATGCCTGGGGTTGGCTGTGGCGGTACTCCTATATTGGGAATTGATGTTTGGGAGCACGCCTATTATTTGAACTACCAGAACAGACGTCCCGATTATATCGATGCTTTTTTCAATGTGATTAACTGGAATGAGGTCGCAAAAAGATATGCTGCGGGAAAGTAAAAATCTTTTTGATGTGCAAAAAATAAAAAAGGTGAACAGATGTTCACCTTTTTTGCCCCAAATCTACCATGAACTTAACCTACTTATGTTATGGTGAATCAAATATATACTTTAAATGCGTAAGGCAACTCATTTTTAGACGAAATGCAGTTTTATTAGATGAAGTGCGTTTTTTAGTAGGCGCGTTTCTTCTTTCCTTCGTAGAAATTAATGAAGGCCTGGTTGACCACCCGATTACCTCCATCTGTAGGATAGTTGCCCGTAAAATACCAATCCCCTAAGTTCTTGGGACACGCGTGGTGCAGGTTTTCAATGCTTTGGAAAATTATTTTAACTTCAGCCGTAATGCCATCTGCGCTAAGAAGGTTAGCGATTTTTTCAGAAATTTGAGTCGCAGTAAAAGGCGCATAAATTTCCTTTACAAAATTTACTACTTCTGAGTCCTTATAGTTTTCCTGTGCCTTGCATTTGGTATAGACCTTTTCAATAATTTCGTGTTTTCCTGTATCTTTTAAAAGTGATAACGCAGCACGAAATGCCACAAGCCCCTCCAAATTGGCCATGTCAATACCATAGCAGTCGGGATAGCGGATTTGTGGTGCGGACGAAACAATGACAATTTTTTTGGGAGATAGACGGTCTAGCATTTTGAGAATGCTCTTTTTTAAAGTAGTTCCTCTTACAATACTATCGTCAATGACAACTAAATTATCCTCGGGCTTTATGACGCCGTAAGTAATGTCATATACGTGAGCAACCAAATCATCGCGGCTGCTATCCTCGGTAATAAAAGTTCGCAGTTTGACATCTTTAATTGCAATTTTTTCAACACGTGTATGTGTCGATAAAATCTGAGTTACTTTTTCTGCAGATAAGGCCCTTTTTCCCTTTAATATTTCTTTTGTTTTCCGCTTGTTTAGGTAGATGTCTACGGTTTCAATCATCCCCAAAAAAGAGGTTTCTGCAGTATTCGGAATGAACGAAAAGACCGTATTTTTAATATCGTGGTCAATCAATTTTAACAGCTCTGGGACCAATAATTTACCTAAAAGTTTGCGCTCTCTATAAATTTCAGTATCACTGCCTCTTGAAAAGTAAATTCGCTCAAAGGAGCAAGCTTTGCGCTCTACAGGTGCTAAAATTTGGTCTATAGACACTTTGCCAGATTTTTTAGTAATAATAGCACACCCAGGCGGCAGCTCGCGTACAGAGTCGTAGTCCACATTAAATACCGTTTGAATCACAGGGCGCTCTGAGGCCACGACTATGACCTCGTCATCTTTGTAATAGTAGGCGGGTCGAATTCCTGCAGGGTCGCGCAAGACAAAAGAGTCGCCATGGCCAATCATCCCTGCCATAGCGTATCCGCCATCCCAATTCTTAGCTGCCTTTTTTAAAATTTTCTTTATGCTTAAGCGCTCAGCAATGAGAGAAGAACATTCGATCTTGCTGTATCCTTCTTTTTTTAATTTTTTATATAGCTTTGCCACGGCATCATCTAAAAAATGACCAATTTTTTCCATGATGGTGATGGTGTCTGTGTAGTCCTTCGGGTGCTGCCCTAATTCTACCAAATTACTAAAAAGCTGACGTACATTAGTCATATTAAAATTACCCGCCAAAATAAGGTTGCGATGCATCCAGTTGTTTTGCCTTAAGAAGGGGTGAACACTTTCAACACTGTTATTTCCAAAGGTCCCATAGCGCACATGCCCCAACATCACTTCGCCTAGGTAGGGTATCATATGCTTATGATTTGAAACACCATCTGTAAGCTGGGGGTTCGCCTCTAAAACCTTATTGATCCGTTCGTTAATTTGTGCAAAAACATCCTGTATGGGCTGTTGGGCTACAGAGCGGACTCGGCTGATGTAGCGCTGGCCTGGATCCATGTTGAGTTTAATACTTGCAAAGCCTGCGCCGTCTTGACCTCTGTTGTGCTGCTTTTCCATGATGAGATACATCTTATTGATGCCATAGAAAGCCGTCCCATACTTTTTCTTGTAATACTCAAGAGGCTTTAAAAGTCTAATGTGGGCAATTCCACATTCGTGTTTAATTGCATCACTCATTTGTGAAGTTGTGTTGTCTTTTAATACGTTTTTTTAAAATGAGAGTTTGTCTCAAAGTTAGGCATTTAAAAAATAAGTTAAAGCTCAAATTGGGTCAATTTTTTAAAAGCTTGTAAACGGTTTTCTAGGTCAGATTCCTGAAGCTTAAACAGCCGCTCAGGCCCAAATTCTTCAACACAAAACGAAGCCATTGCGGAGCCATAAATCAAGGCGCGTTTCATGTTTTCGTACGAAAAGTCATTGGTTTTGGTTAAGTAGCCCGAAAAACCTCCTGCGAAAGTGTCGCCTGCGCCAGTAGGGTCAAACACCGCTTCAAGTGGGAGTGCTGGAGCCGAAAATACGTTGTTTTCATTGAAGAGCAGCGCGCCATGCTCCCCTTTTTTTATGACCACAAATCTAGGGCCCATTTCGTGAATCTTTCGTGCGGCAACAACCAAAGAACTTTCGTCTGTTAATTGACGGGCCTCCTCGTCGTTAATCGTAATTACATCCACCGCTTTGATAACTTCTAAAAGCTCAGTTAGAGTATTGTCCATCCAAAAATTCATAGTGTCTAATATGATAAGCGCCTTAGAGTTTGTCAGTTGAGAAATTACGCTGGCCTGATTAGCGGGTGCTAAATTCCCTAAAACAACAACACTGGCGGCTTTAAAAGTGTCTGGAACAACGGGGTTGAATTTCGTTAAAACATTTAATTCCGTGGTGATCGTGTCGCGGCTGTTCATGTCGTTGTGGTAGCGGCCGCTCCAAAAAAATGTTTTTTCTTCACTAATGACTTCTATAGCCGATGTGTTTATTTGATGGCGCTGAAATGATTCTAAATATGCCGGTGGAAAATCTCCTCCGACCACCGAAACAATGGCACTTTGAATGTTAAATTGTGAGGCAGACAAACCAATGTAGGGCGCTGAGCCTCCAAGGATTTTATCCGTTTTACCAAAGGGGGTTTCAATGGCATCAAAAGCAACAGTCCCAACGATCAAAAGCTTATTCATTAAATACGATAAATATTAAAGCGCAAACTTACACAAAAATTAGGGTTAATAAAACAAATTATTCAGGAATCCCAAAGCTCATTTTCTTCCAAAGTCTGCCGGAATTTCTCCCCAAGATTTTGTTTCCCATTTCACAATTTTTGTTGAAAACGTATTACTTTTTAACCATTGTTCTGCGCGTTGTATAAGCTCAAAAAGTGGTTGATTTTCCAGGCTGCGATCTAGTTTTGTGTTACATTTCTTTTTTAAGACCCAAGTCATGGCGGTCTTAGAGTCCGTATACAGAAGCCGCTGGCTTTTTATCTTCTTTAAGTAGGCCAGCCCATGCACCAAGGCCAAAAACTCACCGACATTGTTTGTGCCTTTTTGAAAAGGCCCCTTATGAAATAGTGTCTTTTTAGTTTGAGTGTCCACACCTCTATATTCCATAATGCCTGGATTTCCACTTGAAGCTGCATCTACCGCTATAGACGCTAAATTGGGCTGGCCAATACTTTTTATATTTTTTGAATAAATAACTGCTTTTGACTTTTTACGCTTTTCAATATAATCAGTATACAAACCCTGGAAAGCCTTCTCGGCCATGGCTTTTGTTTCAAAGGATTTATACTGAGCGCCCTGATAATTTTTGATTTGCAGCTGACACGCGCTCCAAGATTCAAAAACGCCTGTCTTGTGTCCTTTCCAAACCGTATAATATTTTTGCTTAGACTTAGCCATTCGTTACAATGAGCTTTTTAATAATTTTTGGAAAGTATTGTTGTTCTAGGGCGTGTACTTTTTTTGCTAAATCTTCGGCGGTGTCCCTTGGCAAAACAGGGCACTCTGCTTGAAAAATTACAGCGCCATCATCATAATGTTCATTTACATAATGAATTGTAATGCCGGTCGATTTTTCTTTGTGTTTTATAACGGCGCGGTGGACATGTTCCCCATACATCCCCTTACCGCCATATTTAGGCAAAAGTGAAGGGTGGATATTAATGACTTTGCCGCCAAAATGGCCCAACAGCGCTTTGGGAAATTTCCATAAAAACCCCGCCAAGACAATAAATTCGATTTCATGGCTTAAAAGCGTATTTAAAACCCCTGTTTCACTTTCAAGTTGCGCGCTGTCAAATACGCAAGTCTGCACTTGGTGTTGCTTTGCGCGCTCTAAAACAATGGCCTTGGGGTTGTTGGACAAAACCAAGACCACCTCAGCGCTGTTGTCCTTTTCAAAAAAGGCAATGATATTTTGAGCATTCGTCCCTGAACCAGACGCAAAAATTGCAATTTTTTTCATAAAACCGATATTGGGTGATAGTGATTTACAAAAAAACTAATTATATTTTAAATCTGGGGATTATCTGTGAGAGAAATACACAATCTTAATAACAGGCCATACATTTTTCCCTTATTTATACATTTTAAAATAAAGTTTTTTATTTTTGCATCCTAACTAAAAATTAAAATTAAATATTATGTCAGACATTGCATCTAGAGTAAAAGCGATAATCGTTGACAAATTAGGCGTTGATGAAAACGAAGTAGTAACAGAGGCAAGCTTTACCAATGATCTTGGGGCGGACTCGTTAGATACTGTTGAATTAATTATGGAATTTGAAAAGGAATTTGACATTCAAATCCCAGACGACCAAGCAGAAAATATTGCTACTGTTGGTCAAGCTATATCTTATATAGAGGCCGCAAAATAGTAATCCCTAATAATTTTATGAGTTTAAAGCGAGTTGTTGTAACAGGCCTTGGGGCCTTAACGCCTATTGGTAATAACAAAGACGACTACTGGAAAAACCTTCTAAAAGGAAAAAGTGGTTGTGCGCCCATTACCTATTTTGACACGGAACATTTTAAAACAAAATTTGCTTGTGAACTAAAAGACTACAATGTTTCAGACTTCTTTGATCGAAAAGAAGCTCGAAAAACAGACAAGTTTGCTCAATATGCTATGGTAGCTTCATCAGAAGCTATATCAGATTCAAAACTTGAT
Organism: Flavobacteriaceae bacterium; assembly: GCA_002709185.1. The sequence goes on along the minus strand of PAQB01000033.1, from coordinate 16,578 downwards.
TTGGAGTCCGTTGATAAATTTCGCGTTGGTGTCATCTGGGGTGCTGGAATTGGAGGCATTGACACTTTTCAAACAGAAGTTTCTAATTTTGCAACCGGCAATGGCATGCCAAGGTTCAACCCTTTCTTTATTCCTAAAATGATCGCTGATATTGCGCCGGCTAATATCTCTATCAAATATGGTTTTATGGGCCCAAATTACACCACTGTTTCAGCCTGTGCTTCTTCGGCTAATGCCATAATTGATGCGCTCAACTACATTCGTTTAGGGCATTGTGATGTCATTGTTACTGGGGGGAGTGAAGCCACAATCAATGAAGCTGGTGTTGGGGGCTTTAATGCCATGCATGCGCTATCAACGAGAAATGAAAGCCCGGAAACAGCTTCCAGGCCTTTTGATGGAACTCGAGATGGCTTCGTCCTTGGAGAAGGCTCTGGTGCGCTCGTGCTGGAGGAGTACGAACACGCTAAAGCGCGTGGCGCAACCATTTACGCAGAACTCGTCGGGGGAGGGCTTTCTTCTGATGCTTACCACATGACGGCACCTCACCCCGATGGAATTGGTGTCACTGCAGTAATGAAAAACTGTCTTGCCAATGCGGGCTTAAAGCCAGAAGATGTTGACGCCATAAACACCCATGGAACGTCTACCCCATTAGGCGACGTTGCGGAGCTTAAGGCCATCAAAGAGGTCTTTGGGGGCCACGCCAAGCACATAAACATCAACTCCACGAAATCAATGACAGGTCACTTGTTGGGTGCTGCGGGTGCCATTGAGGCCATCGCTTCTATACTGTCAATCAAACACGGAATCGTGCCGCCTACAATCAACCACACGACTCCAGACAACAACATTGACCCCGAGCTCAATCTAACGCTCAATAAAGCTCAAAAAAGATCTGTTGATGTCGCATTGAGCAACACCTTTGGCTTTGGAGGACATAATGCTTGTGTGGTGTTTAAAAAATTAGACGCATAGGCTTTGAATTATATTCAAAATATATTCAACGCTAGACAAAACAAAAACAATCCTCTACTCTCTGCGCTAAAGCCCATTCTTGGCTTTCACCCAAACTCACCAGAGTTGTACAAAAGGGCCTTTACCCATCGCTCAACAAATTTAAAAGACGCTCAGGGGAACGCCTTTAATTACGAGCGTCTAGAATATGTTGGAGATGCGATCCTCGGAGCTATAATCGCAGAGTATCTGTACAAAGCAGTGCCTGGTGCAAACGAGGGGTATCTAACAAAAATGCGATCAAAAATTGTAAGTCGGGGCTACCTCAATAAAATTGGAAAAGAAATGGGGCTTATGGCGCTCATGAAGTCAAACTTGGTTCCCTCAAGATTTGGTCAAAACACACACGGAAACCTTTTGGAAGCCCTTGTAGGGGCCGTTTTTCTAGACAAAGGTTTCAAGCCTTGTAAGCGATTTATTCACAAAAGCATCATCAATCCTTATGTTGATCTTTCAATGTTGGAGGGCAAAATCACAAGCTACAAGGGTTTGCTAGTAGAATGGTGTCAAAAAGAAAAAAACACACTTCGGTTTAACTGTGAACACGACGATGGCGTTGAGGCTTTTAAGCATTTTTCTGTATCGCTTCTGATTAATGACAAAATAATTGCTAAGGCACGAGGAACCTCTAGAAAAAAAGCTGAAGAAAAGGCCTGTCAAAGGGGATATTTTGCGTTGCAAGACAAAATTAAATTGTAGATTAGGTGCGCTGCAGTTGTTCGGTTTCAATCCTTTTCGTAACATTTAGCCTTGAGACAAGGCTCCCACACCCTATTATTGTGCTTTTATCTCTATATTTACATAATTCTTTAGCTAATTTATGGCCATACACAAGCTCGACTTAAATGATTTTCAGGATGCTGATTATTCTCTATATGCAATTCATGCTGACGTTGAAGACTACCGTTTGGCACACGCCATAAATTTGAGATTAAAGACCCGTCTGAAGCGCCTAAAAGATCTTGACTTCAGCAACTCAAAAAACTTGTTTTTTTCGCTATTCGAATGGGAAAATTCTGCCCTAAAATCTCAATGGAACTTGATAAAAAACAGTTGTCAAATTGAACTTGAAAGTACGGGGCAAGGGCTCTTTTCAAATCGAGAAGAAAAAAATTATCAAACCATTCGCCTTTTAAAAGAGCACGCCGCTGTTGACTATTTCTTAAAAATTAGCGGGAGCTGTTCTTCTGAGAAGCGGACCCTTGAAGCCCTAAGTGAAATTCCACACATCAGTCTTGCATATGCCGTTAAAGTTAATGCACTAAAATCAAAAGAATACTTAATAATAAATTGATGTCACACAAAAGAAAAAAAACAAAAATTGTTGCCACTTTAGGCCCCGCTATTTGCGGTAAAGAAATGTTGTTAGATTTGGTTGCGACTGGTGTAAATGTTTTTAGAATCAACTTTTCACATGCCGATTATAAAACCGTTGAAAACAACATCAAAAACATAAGAGCCATCAACCAAGAGCACGGGTATAATGCTGCTGTCTTGGCCGATTTACAGGGGCCAAAACTAAGGGTTGGCGTTATGAAAGACAATGTAATTGTTTCTCCTGGTGACGAAATTATTTTTGCAACAGGCGAGCGCTTTGAGGGCACTAAGGATCGTGTTTTCATGACCTATAAACGTTTTCCGATGGATGCGAAAGCAGGAGAAAAAATATTGTTGGATGACGGTAAACTGATTTTTGAAGTCATTTCTACTAATAAAACAAATGAAGTAAAGGCAAAAGTGATTCAAGGCGGCCCGTTAAAGTCTAAAAAAGGAGTGAACCTTCCAAACACCAATATATCACAACCTGCCCTTACAGACAAAGACAAAAAAGATGCACTATTTGCCATTGAGCAGGAGGTCGATTGGATGGCGCTCTCATTTGTGCGAAACCCTGAAGATGTTAAAGAGCTTGAGGCGATTATTTCTGAACACAGCAGTTATAAAATTCCTATCATTGCCAAAATCGAAAAGCCTGAGGCGGTAACAAACATCGATGCCATTGTAAAAAGTTGCGATGGCTTGATGGTAGCTAGGGGGGACCTGGGTGTGGAAATTCCCGCCCATGAGGTGCCGCTCATTCAAAAAGAGTTGGTTTTGAAGGCGAAAAGCGCAAGAATTCCTGTTATTATTGCGACACAAATGATGGAGTCTATGATTGACAGCTTGACCCCTACAAGAGCAGAGGTTAACGACGTAGCCAATTCGGTCATGGACGGGGCTGATGCGGTCATGCTTTCTGGGGAAACTTCTGTTGGGCAATATCCTGTCGAGGTGATTCAAAAAATGTCCGATATCATAAAGTCTGTAGAGAACTCAGAGCTCATTCATGTGCCTCAAAAACACCCACACGTCAAAACAAAGCGCTATATTACAAAATCAATTTGTTACCACGCCGCACACATGGCGAATCAAATCAATGCGAGGGGGATTTCAACTTTAACAAACAGCGGTTATACCGCCTTTCAAATTTCTGCCTGGAGGCCTCAAGCACATATATTGGTCTACTCGTCTAACAGGCGCATCATCCCGCAGCTAAATTTGCTTTGGGGGGTTCGTGCGTTTTACTATGATAAGTTTGTTTCAACTGACAAAACCTTAGAGGATGTCAATAAAATGGCCGTTGAAAGGGGATATTTAGAAGTGGGAGATATGGTCATTGGCCTTGCTGCAATGCCCATGGACAGCAATGGCATGGTCAACACGCTTCGCGTCACGCAAATTAGTGCCTAAGCAACATTTAAAATTCAAACTTTAATTGAAATGAGACGTCTTTTTTAACGTCCTTTTTTAAACTATTTGCGTTTAGGTTTGATATTGATATCCCAACAAGGCGTACCGAATTCTGAAGCTTTTCTTGAAATAAAAGTGCCTTTGAATATTCTAGGATTACCGCTTTTTCGCTGATATAATAAGGAAGGGTTTTGGAGCGTGTCTGTAAACTAAAATCGCTGTATTTGATTTTCAAAGTGAGTGTCTTTCCTGCAATATTTATGCGCTGTAAGCGCTTGGATACCTCTGTAGCGATTTGATCTAATTTCTCAACCAAAAAAATTTCGCTAGAAAGGTTTGTTGAAAATGTCCGCTCTGCGGCCAATGATTTTCGCCTGCGATTGGGCCTTACCGGGCTGCGGTGAATTCCTCTAACAATCTCGTAATAATAAGTCCCAGACTTGCCAAAATTTTCTTCCAAAAAAGCAAATGACTTTTGCCTTAAATCCAGCCCGGTGAAAACCCCTAAATCATACATTTTCTTCGCTGTAACTTTACCAATGCCATGGAATTTTCGAATTTCCAAAGCTTCCAAGAACCCTAAGACCTCCTCTGGAGGTACTGTTTTCTGTCCGTTGGGTTTGTTGTAATCGCTTGCCACTTTTGCTATAAATTTATTTACGGAAATTCCTGCAGAAGCTGTTAATCCTATTTCTGATTTAATTCTTGATCTTATCTCAGTTGCTATGACAGTTGCGCTTTGTAGGCCTTTTTTGTTGGTTGTAACATCAATATAAGCTTCGTCCAGCGAGAGTGGTTCTACCAAATCGGAATACTCTAAAAACAAGGCCCGGATTTTGGTAGATATTTCTTTATAACGCTCAAATCTAGGGGGGACGAAGATCAGATCTGGGCATAATTTTTTAGCCAAGGCGCCAGAAATAGCACTTCGAACACCAAATTTTCTTGCTTCATAGCTTGCGGCGCTTACAACGCCTCGCTTACTGGACCCCCCAACGGCAATTGGTAATCTCTTTAACTCAGGACGGTCCATTTGTTCTACTGCGGCATAAAACGCATCCATGTCTACATGAATAATCTTACGAATTGGTAAATCGTCAAACATGCAGTAAATTTAACGCTTCTAAACAACAGTTGCTCAGAATGGTTGAAATCGAACGTAAATTTTTAGTAACCTCGGATAGCTTTAAGCGACAAGCCTCTGTAACACACCAAATTGTTCAGGGTTATTTGAGTACCGATCCTGGCCGCTCTGTGCGGGTCCGGATTCAGGGCGAAAAGGCTTATTTGACCATAAAAGGTGCCGCCGTAAAGCACAGCTTTAGCAGGTTTGAATGGGAAAAGGAAATTGCCCTAGAAGATGCAGAAGCGCTTATGTCGCTTTGCTTACCAAGGACCATTCAAAAAACAAGATATTGCGTTGAATTTAGTGGTCATCTTTTTGAAGTTGATGTTTTGAGGGCGAGAATACCGGGCTTACCGTGGCTGAAATTGAACTTAAAAACGAGTTAGAGGATTTCGAGAAGCCAAAGTGGTTGGGCAAGGAAATTACCGGCATTAGAAAATATTACAACGCACAATTAAGTCAAAAACCTTTCGCGGAATGGTAGGCATTAAAAAATTAGCTTAACTTTAAGTTCTGTGCACAAAAATCACAAACAGTTATGACAAAATCAATAGAAATTAAATCCGTCCTAAAAGCGCTTAACATCGAGGCGCAAAACGCCGGCACTTCAACCGGCTCCAAATGGACTTCTTCTGGGAATAATATAAACTCTTTCTCCCCAGTTGACGGTGCTAAAATTGCCGCCGTTTCCACAACCTCTTTAGAAGAATTTGAGGCCCTTATGAAAACGGCTTCAACAGCCTTTAAAACATGGCGGTTGATACCCGCACCTCAACGTGGGGAAATTGTACGACAATTTGGAGAACGCCTTAGGGCGCTTAAATATCCACTTGGAAAATTGGTGTCCTATGAAATGGGAAAAAGCCTTCAGGAGGGGCTTGGCGAAGTACAAGAAATGATTGACATCTGTGATTTCGCAGTAGGCCTTTCTCGACAACTACACGGCTTAACCATGCACTCTGAGAGACCTGGTCACAGAATGTATGAGCAATACCACCCCCTAGGAGTGGTCGGGATTATTTCAGCCTTTAACTTCCCTGTTGCAGTATGGGCTTGGAACACTGCGCTGGCATGGATTTGTGGAGATGTGTGTGTTTGGAAGCCCTCAGAGAAAACCCCTTTATGTGGTATTGCTTGTCAAAAAATTGCCGCAGATGTGTTTTTGGCAAACAACCTTCCCGAAGGAATTTCTTGTCTGATTAATGGAGATTACACTGTTGGGGAGTACTTGACAAAAGACAATCGAATTCCGCTTATTTCGGCCACTGGCTCAACCCGAATGGGTAAAATTGTTGCCAAAACAGTCGGCGAGCGCTTGGGGAAATCTCTTTTGGAATTAGGAGGAAACAATGCCATTATTGTAACACCGGACGCCGATATTAAAATGACCGTGATTGGGGCTGTTTTTGGCGCTGTTGGAACGGCAGGTCAACGCTGCACCTCCACAAGGCGCCTTATCATCCACGAATCTATATATGATAAGGTTAAATCTACCTTGGTAGATGCCTATGGCCAGTTGCGTATTGGAAATCCATTGGATGAAAATAATCACGTGGGCCCACTGATTGACAACGATGCCGTCAAACATTACTTAAAAGCTCTTGAATCGGTAACCGCTGAGGGTGGGAAAATTATTGTTGAGGGCGATGTGCTTGAAGGTGAGGACTACAAAAGCGGATGCTATGTAAAGCCTGCTATTGCAGAAGCGAAAAACAGCTTTAAGATTGTACAACATGAAACGTTTGCGCCTGTTTTATATCTTTTAAAATACTCCGGTGGGATTGAAAATGCTATTGAGATGCAAAACGGCGTGGCGCAAGGACTATCTTCGGCAATAATGACAAACAACCTAAGGGAGGCAGAACTTTTCTTATCACAAGCCGGCAGTGACTGTGGAATTGCTAATGTCAACATCGGCACCTCTGGTGCGGAAATTGGCGGGGCTTTTGGAGGAGAAAAAGATACCGGCGGCGGCAGAGAGTCTGGAAGTGATGCTTGGAAAATTTATATGCGAAGACAAACCAATACCATCAACTATACCACCAGCCTACCGCTTGCCCAAGGCATTAAGTTCAATCTTTAAGCCTAAGTGTTTGGTTTGAATAAAAAAGTCACTTAAATAAGTGACTTTTTTTACTATAAGAGGTCTAATCTCAAGACCCTTTCGTGGCTTTTGTGGGCAACAAGCGTCAAAACTCCAAATAAAAAAACATGTCCCCAAAACAACTTTTAATTTATTTATTGAGCCCTTACACGAGGATGTATAGGTTTTCTAAGAGCCCTCAAGACGATCTAACAATTATTAAAGGAATTGGGCCTAACATTCAACGGTTATTTTACCACAACAACATAAAGAGTTGGAAGTCGCTCTCAGAATGTAGTGTTCAAAAGTGCCAATCCATATTAGACGCTGCCGGCGAAACTTACAAAATGCACGATCCTAAACACTGGCCAAATCAAGCCCGAATGGCCTATAAAGGACACTGGAAAATATTGCGCGTGTGGCAAAAAAACAACTTTTGATAGACAGGGGGGGGGTAATCATTTTATTGGCGGTAGTGCTTAAGCCGCGGAAAGCCGATAAGGTTTAACTGTAATAAATTGAAAAAATATTACTTTTGGCATGATTTTTAGAGCATAATTGAAAACTAAATGGGTTTTTCATCTGAAAAAATTCTTTATTTTTAACCAATTATTAATAACAACATTAAGAAGTTTAATTTTATAAATTTTGAGGTATTTATAAAGACCAAAGACAGAGTTAAATATGGAAGAACAATCTAAATCTATTGACATTAAGGCGATTAATGAAAAAATTGAAAAACAAAGCGCCTTCGTTGACCTCCTAACGCTTGAAATGAACAAGGTTATTGTTGGCCAAAAGCACATGATCGAACGGCTATTGATTGGTTTGCTGGGTCAAGGCCATGTTTTGCTTGAAGGGGTGCCGGGACTGGCCAAAACTTTGGCGATAAATACCTTGTCTCAAGCCGTTGCGGGCAGCTTTAGCCGCATTCAGTTTACCCCAGATTTACTTCCTGCCGATGTCACGGGAACCCTTATTTACAATATGAAGGCCAATGATTTTACAATTAAAAAGGGTCCTATTTTTGCAAATTTTGTCTTGGCGGATGAAATAAACCGAGCCCCTGCTAAGGTGCAGTCGGCGCTACTGGAAGCCATGCAGGAAAAGCAAGTAACTATTGGAGATGATACTTTCGTTTTAGACAAGCCCTTTCTGGTAATGGCGACCCAGAATCCTGTTGAACAAGAAGGTACTTATCCGTTACCTGAAGCACAAATAGACCGTTTTATGCTAAAAACCGTCATTGATTATCCAAAGTTAGATGACGAACAACATATCGTACGTGCAAATTTAAACGGAGCTTTTGAAAAAATTAAGCCCGTCGTCAAAATCAATGAAATTTTAGCGGCACAAAAAGCCGTCCGTGAGGTCTATATGGACGAAAAAATTGAGCGGTATATACTAGACATTATCTTTGCGACCCGCTATCCGGAGCGTTACAATTTGGCTGATTTAAAGCCGCTAATTTCATTTGGAGCCTCTCCTAGGGGGAGTATAAACTTGGCGACCTCAGCAAAATGCTATGCCTTTATAAAACGCCGAGGCTATGTGATCCCTGAAGATGTACGTGCTGTTGTTCTAGACGTGTTGCGCCATCGTGTTGGAATCACCTATGAGGCAGAGGCAGAAAATATTACGTCTGAAGACATTGTAAATAAAATTATAAACATCATTGAAGTGCCCTAAGCGCCTTTTTTTTGAGCCGCATTTAATCGGTCATAAATTCCCTAAATGGACACGAAAGAGTTATTACAAAAAGTTCGTAAAATTGAGATCAAGACGCGGCGACTTTCCGACCATGTTTTTGGGGGCGAGTACCATTCTACATTTAAAGGCCGCGGAATGACTTTTTCTGAAGTCCGCCAATACCAATATGGCGATGACATTAGAAATATTGACTGGAACGTGACCGCGAGGTATAACGCGCCTCATGTCAAAATATTTGAAGAAGAGCGTGAGCTTACTATGGTATTGGCGGTGGACGTTTCTGGCTCAAAACAATTTGGGACTCATGAGCAATTCAAAGATGAATTTGTGACAGAAATTGCTGCCACACTTGCGTTTTCGGCGACCCAAAACAATGATAAAATTGGTCTGATTCTCTTTTCGGATGAGGTTGAACTTTTTATACCGCCAAAAAAGGGCCGTTCTCACGTGCTCAGGATCATTCGTGAACTTCTTGAATTTAAACCAAAAAATAAAAAGACAAACATTGCTGAAGCGCTTCGCTTTTTGTCAAGCGTAATGAAGAAAAAAGCCATTGTTTTTTTAATCTCTGATTTTATGGGCACAAACTATAAACGGAATTTAAAAATCGTCGCAGGCAAGCACGATATCACGGGCATTCGAGTTTATGATAAAAATGAAGTTGAAATTCCAAATTTAGGCGTCGTTCAAATGGTAGACCAGGAAACGGGGAAATCCTTTTTGGTAAATACCGCACTTAAAAGCGTAAGGGAAAAATACGCGAAACGCCAACGTAATCGAGTTGATTACTTTCAAGACAACTTTAAAAAGGCTGGAGCTGGTTTTTTAGACTGCCGAACAGACGAAAGTTACGTTAAAAAATTACTGGGCTATTTCAAGCAAAGATAACTCTCAAATGTCAAAAGAAATAAAATCATTATTAAATTCCCTAAAGCACCATTGGAGCTTGCTTGGGCTTGTGCTTTTTAGCTTTTCTGTAAATGCTCAAATTAAGACATCCGTAGATTCTACAGCGATTAAAATTGGGGAGGCCTTGTCATATGCCTTGGAGGTAGAAGTGGACAGCGCGGCCATGGTTGTATTTCCAAAAAGCCCAACTTTTGGCGCAATGGAGGTGGTAGAAAATTATAAAACTGATACCTTGTCAAATACCCTTCGGCTTAGGCTATTAAAGAAATATCGGCTCACACAATTTGATTCTGGATCATACATCATTCCAAAGCAAAAAATTTTAATTGGCGACAAAACTTTCTTTTCAGATTCTGTCAAAATTGAAGTGCTGCCGGTTAAAGTTGATACTGCCAAACAAAAGCTTTATGGAATCAAACCTATTTTTAAGGTGAGAAATAAAACTGATTTTTGGGGTATAATGAAATGGGCGTTGGTTGGGATTATTATTGTTGGAGCTATAATCTGGTATTACTTTATATTTAGAAAAAAAGGGCTAACGGAGGACGAAAAAATTGCTGCGCTTCCCCCTTATGAACAAGCCAAAATCGCATTAGAAAAACTAGATGAAAAAACACACTTTAAAAAAGAAACGGTCAAATCTTTTTATTCTGAACTCACGTTTATACTTCGTAAATATCTCAACGAAAAGGTATACGATCAATCCCTTGAAAGCACCACAGAGGAACTGCTTGAGAAGCTTAAAGGCCTGAGCCGCTCAAAAGCCATCGTTTTACATGATGAAACACTAAAAAATCTTGAGCTAACGCTGAAAAGAGCCGACCTGGTAAAATTTGCAAAATCCAATCCCGAATTTGAAATTATTCGTTTAGACAAACAAATTATAACCCGAGAGATTGGCCTTGTCAGGGCGGGGCTGCCTGCGCCAACGGAAGTCGAGTTGGAGCAAACTGTAGAATATCAAAAACAATTACACAAAAAGAAACAACAAAAAAGAATTAAGTGGGGGTTAGGTGTTTTTTTAGGGGCCTTAATTTTAGGTTTTTTATGCGCTGGCTTGTATTTTGGTTTTACAACTGTAAAAGACACCATTTTACGCCACCCTAGTAAGTTATTGATGGAAGGAAGGTGGATTTCCAGCGAGTATGGTGCCCCTGGAATTCGTTTAGAAACCCCTAAAGTTTTGAGCCGTGAGTTTGAAGATTCATTACAAAAAAACAGCCCTAACCTCAGTGTTAAAAAGTTTCTTTTTGACAATGATAAGGTGCCTTTAGAAATTCTTGTTAAAAGCTCCAAGAAAACGACAGAATCATCCGGGGCTCAAGATCAAAATGGTGTAGATCTTATGCAGATTGCTGAAGACGAATTGACCCGTTTAGAAAATCAAGACGCATCAAATATGCTGCCAAGAAACGATGTGTTTCTAACCCCAAGTGGACAAGAGGGGATGAAAACCTACGGCACCGCTAATTATATTTTTGAGGGAGATAAAACAACAGATGCTGAATTTATAATTCTTGGCTTTTCTGCTCAAGATCTGTTGCAACAACTCATTATTATATGGGATGCCAATGATCCATATGCGGTTAAGATTTCGAAACGAATTTTAAATTCTGTAGAACTTGTCAAACTAAATAAAAATTGATGTTTAAAGGAATAGAATTTACACATAGCGCATTTTTTTGGTTGCTCTTGACAATTCCTTTGTTGATTGTTTGGCATGTTTTAAAGCACAAACAACAAAATGCAGATTTATCTGTGTCCACCCTGGATGGCCTTGAGGGAAAAAACGATTTTTGGGGAAGGTTAAGACATTTTCTTTTTATCCTAAGAATGGGCGCAATTGCACTTATTGTAATCGCATTGGCGAGGCCTCAAACGGTTGATGTTTCAACAAAAACAAAAACAACACGAGGCATTGACATTGTTATGGCTATTGACGTTTCGGCCAGCATGTTGGCCAAGGATTTAAAGCCAAGTCGCTTAGAGGCGCTAAAAAATGTAGCGAGCCGCTTTATTAAGCGCAGGCCAAACGATCGTATTGGCCTTGTGGAATATGCGGGGGAAAGCTATACAAGAACTCCGGTTACCAGCGACAAAGGTATTGTGCTCAGTGCAATGCAAGACATTAAGTACAACAACATCATCACTGGGGGTACGGCTATTGGAATGGGGCTTGCGACAGCTGTAAATAGAATTAAAGACAGCAGAGCCAAAAGTAAAATTATAATTTTGCTAACCGATGGTGTAAATAACTCCGGATTTATTGACCCCAAGACGGCCAGTGAGCTGGCCGTAGAATACGGCATCAAGACCTACACTGTTGGCCTTGGGAGTAATGGAATGGCGTTGTCCCCTGTTGCGCTGAATAATGGTGTGTTTCAATACGCTAGAGTACAAGTCGAAATAGATGAGGTACTTCTCAAGGAAATTGCCGAAGAGACAGGTGGAAAATATTTCAGAGCAACCGACAATAAAAAATTAGAGGCTATTTATGAAGAAATTGACCAACTGGAAAAAACGGATATTGAAGAGTTTAAATATTACAACTATGAAGAAAAATTCCGTCCTTTTGTTTTGTGGGCCCTTGGGTTTTTGATCTTCGAGTTTATAATTAGACACACTATTTTAAGAAGTTTTATATAAATGTTTCAATTAGAAGAAGACATATGGTTTTGGTTGCTTTTCCTTGTTGTGGGAATGGTGATCTTGTTTTTGTGGAACGCATTGTGGAAGCGAAAAACGAAGCAGCTTTACGCCTCTGATGATTTATTAAAACGGCTGAGTCCAAGCCAGTCCCGATTTAAGGCGACGCTTAAGCTTGTAGTTTTGAGCTTAGCAGTGGTTTGCTTTTGCATCGCGCTTATGAACCCAAAAGTCGGTACCAAGCTTGAAACGATCAAGCGAGAGGGAGTAGACGTTGTATTTGCAATCGATGTTTCTAAAAGCATGCTTGCTGAGGATGTTGCGCCAAGCCGATTAGAAAAGGCACAACAATTAACGGCACAAATCATCAATAAACTTGTGAGTGATCGTGTCGGTATTATTGCATATGCCGGCAAGGCGGTTCCTCAACTGCCTATCACTACAGATTATGCGGCCGCTAAAATGTTTCTTCAAAACATGAATACAGAAATGTTGTCTTCTCAAGGAACCGCCATTGACGAGGCCATTCAGCTTTCCAGAACCTATTTTAATGATGCAGAACAGACGAATCGTGTTTTGGTTATCATTTCAGATGGGGAAGACCACAAAGACCTCAGCCTTGATGTTGCAAAAGCGGCTGCAAAAGAGGGAATAAGAATTTTTACTATTGGCGTTGGAAGTGAAAAGGGAGGGCCGATTCCATTAAAAAGAAATGGTATTGTCATGCGATACAAAAAAAACCAAAAAGGCGAAACCGTTATCACAAAGTTAAACGCAAAAACATTAACCGCAATTGCCGAAAAAGCAAATGGCTTATTTATACAGGGTCAGAACACAAAACAAGTAACTGAAAAATTTTCTGAAATTTTAAATAATTTGGAAAAAAAGGAGTTTGAGGCCAAGACGTTTTCTGAGTTTAAGGATCAATTTCAATGGTTTTTGGGATTGGGCCTTTTCTTCTTAATTTTGGATGTTCTGTTTTTAGAACGAAAGACGGCTTGGCTCAAGCGGCTTAATTTATTTAACGAAAATTTATAATGCATAAAAGTTCCCATTTTAATATCGATCTCAAACAAAGGAAGCGTGTATTGTTTTTTTACTTGGCAGCCGTTTGGACTATCTGCGGCTTTTCACAAGAGCGCGAAAAAGCAACGCAGCTGTCTGATCAATATATATACAAAGGAAATGCAATTGTTGGCGAGTCCTTTGTGGCGGCAGAAAAAAACTACAGAATGGCGCTTTCTGAAATGCCCTCTAATATAAAAGGGGCGTACAATCTTGGTCACGCTTATTATACTGCTGAACTTTATGACGAGGCTTTAGCACGGCTTAATGCGGCAGCAAAGAGTGGCTCAAAAGTAGAAAAACACCGCGCCTATCACAACATTGGCAATGCTTTGATGCAACGCAAACAATGTAAAAAAGCGGTTGAGGCTTTCAAAAACGCACTAAGGAACAACCCTTCAGACGACGAGAGTCGCTACAATTTGGCGCTAGCCCAAGAATGTGCCAAAGAAGAAGGCGGAGGGGGTGAAGACAAAGACAATCAAAAAGATAAAGACAACAAAAAAGACAGCGACAAAAAACAAGACCAAGAAGATAAAAATAAAGAAGAAAACGATAGCGATAAAGCGTCCGCTGATGATGGGGATGAAAAAAAGGAAAACGGTAAGCCTAAAGATAAAAGTGGAGATAAAAACGATGACAACAACAAAAAGCCCGAGCAACAGCCGGGAAAATTATCGAAGCAACAAATAAAGAGCTTACTAGAGGCCATGAATAATGAAGAGAAAAAGGTCCAAGAAAAAATGAATGCTATAAAAGAGAAAGGCATTAAAGTCCAAACAGAAAAAGATTGGTAGTGTATGAAGTCTCGAGTGCTATATGTTGCTTTGTTTGTGTCTAATCTTCTATTGGGACAAGTCACGTTTGAGGCCAGTGTTAGCAAAAAAACACTTGGTGTTAATGAGCGTTTGCGCATTGATTTTAAAATGAATAAGGCCGGAGATAATTTTACACCTCCAAGCTTTCAAAACTTCAAGGTTGTAGGGGGGCCAAGCCAATCGATAAATAATTCTTGGGTCAATGGTGTTCGTAGTTATTCCAAAAGTTACACATACTTCTTAGCGCCGATAAAAAGAGGCATTTTCGTAATTGGCCAATCTAAAATTGAGGTCGAAGGAGTGACCTATAAAACCTCTCCAATTGAAATTACCGTAACCGCTGCCGTAGATAAGCCTAAGGATCCAAACGACCCAGAATATATTGCGGAAGAAAGTATCCATTTAGTGGCAGAAATTTCAAAAACAAACCCTTATATAAACGAGTCTATTTCTGTGGTTTACAAACTTTATGTTGCAGAAAACACCGGCGTTCGCAAATGGAGCGAGCTCGATGCGCCACGATACAATGACTTTTGGAGCCAAAATATAGCTGTGAATGGACTTTCCGTTAAAGAAGGAAAATATAAAGGCGAAAATTACCGCTACGTTGTTCTAAAAAAGACGGTGTTGTACCCTCAAAAATCTGGTAAGCTCACGTTGGAGCCTTTAGCGCTTGATGTTAGCGTGGAAGTCCCTTCTAGTCGAAGAGATTTCTTTGGAAGGCAAGTGATGACCACAACCAATAGAACAGTCACTGCGGGTAAAAAAATCATAAATGTAAAGCCGCTGCCGGAGCAAGGAAAGCCTAAAAATTTCTCTGGAGCCGTCGGTTCTTTTAATTTTAATTTAGGTGTATCTAGAAGTGAACTAATGGCAACAGAGGCATTCCGCTTATCATTAGAAGTTAAGGGGCGCGGGAATTTAAAATTGTTTAAACTTCCAAAACCGAATCTGCCAGCAGCTTTAGAAGTTTATGAGCCTGAGCGATTAGAAAAAATTGATATTTCAATTTCTGGGATGCTGGGGAGTACCGCCGATAATTATACGATTGTACCAGACGAAGCGGGGCGCTACCCAATTTCACCTGTTGAATTCACTTATTTTGATCCAGTTTCTGAAAGCTATAAAACACTGCTATCAAACCAGATTTTAATCTCTGTGAAACCTGATCCAAACAGCAGCACCGCTGTAGGACTTATTTCAACAAAAGAAAAAGGAGGTGCCGTTAATTCAAGCTCGGGTCAGTTTTCGTCATTTAAAACAACGACAAGCCTTGAACTAATAAATAAACCCCTTTTTTACGGAAGCCGCTTATTTTGGGTTTTGTTGTTGGGGCCTTTGATTTTTATTCCGCTTTTGATTATTTATACTAAATTTAAAGGTAAAAGAGCGTTGGATATCTCAGGAAATAAAACCAGAAAAAACAATAAATTAGCAAGGAAATACTTAAGCGCTGCGAAAAGAAATATTGGAAAAAAAGAGGCCTTTTATATTGCGCTTGAACGCGCGTTGCACAATTACCTAAAAGCGAAGCTAAAAATTGAAACAAGCGAATTTAGTAAAGACAAAATCAAACTTTTATTAACAGAAAAGACTGTAGTAGGCGCTGACGTCTCTAGCTTTTTAGGGCTATTAGAGGCTTGTGAGTTGGCGCGCTACACGCCACTTCAGGATTCTGACATGAAAAAAGATTACAGTGCTGCTTCAGAAGTTATTAACCGCCTAGACAAACAATTAAGATGATATGAGAATAGTGGTTTCGTTATTTTTTGGGTCATTTTTTTGGGTCAGTTCTCAGGTCGAATTGGCCTTTGAAAAGGCCAACAGCTTATATAATGAAGGAAACTATGCGGCGGCGGCGCAATCCTACGAGAGCATCCTTAACAATGGGCTGCACTCTGCTGAGATTTATTACAATTTAGCGAACAGCTATTACAAACAAAACAGGGTCGGGCCTTCAATTTATTACTATGAAAAAGCATTATTATTAAAGCCCGAAGACAAATCGACTTTAAACAATTTATCTTTTGCTCAAAAAATGGCTGTGGACAAAATAGAACCGATTCCTGAGGCAGGGTTTTTGAGTTTTATTAACACTGCTGCTAAGTTGTTCGCGTTAGATACTTGGGCCGGCATATGTGTGTGCTTGATGCTAATTTTTATAGGTCTTTTTACAGCCTATTATTTGTCGTATAGTACTAGAAAAAAACGATTGTTTTTTGTGCTTGGTTCGCTTTCCCTTTTTGGGTTTATCGTTGCGCTAAGTTTAACTTTTCATAAGGAACACTTGTCTAATACGGAAAATTACGCCGTGGTGTTTAGTCAAGAAATTGATGTTAAGTTAGAGCCCAACCTAAAAAGCGAGGCTGCTTTTAAGCTGCATGAGGGTGCCAAAATCCGATTGATTGAAACTTTTCAAGGGACTTGGTCAAAAATACGCTTGAGTGACGGAAAAACCGGGTGGATTTCTAATG
>PAQB01000032.1 GCA_002709185.1 Flavobacteriaceae bacterium | reverse complement strand
TTGACTGAGCCTTGAATACTGGCTACAAAACCAAGAATCGTATCTTTAAACACCAAGATGATCACAGCTGAAACTGTCCCCAGTCCCGCCATAAATTCCCAAAATGTAATACCAGATACAACAGCGAAAACGGCAAAAACACCCGTTAACCATATGAAAATCATAAGCACTTGAATATAGCTATCAATGGGTTTGTCTTTTAGGCGATCAAAGGTTTTTAGAAAATCCCTTATAGATCTAAAAATACTGCTTAACCCCCATATAACAAGTGAAATACCGATAACTAAAATGAATTTTTCAAAGAAAAACTTCCACTGTGGGTGCTCAAAAAAGATATTTGGAATCGTTTTGTAGGCCAATATCAGAGGAAAAATATGGGCGATATTACGGGGCACTTTATGTGCAACCATAATGTCATCGAAATTTGTTTTGGAACGGCTTGCAATTTTGGAAAAAATGACTCTGATGATGGTGCGAATGATAAAATCTAACAAAAATATCACCAAAAGAGAGGCTATGACAAGTGCTAAAATGCTGGACCAGTCTGCAATTGAAGCGTTGAGTCCTATAGACAATAGAAGTTTTTTTAATGCATTAAGTAAATATTCCATTGGTTAATGTATTATGAATTAAACCTCGTTTAAGGATTTTTTTAATTTATAATCCACTACAAAGGTACCAAAAGGAATTACAGAAGCTACTAAAACACCTAATAAATTCTTTTTCACCCATTTATAATTAAAATACATGAACATTGATAGAACAATATAGGTTACGAATAGTAATCCATGTGGCATTCCCAATATTTTTACATAACTAGGATCATTATTAATATATTTTATGGGTACTGCTACCAACAATAATAAAATGTAGGAGAGACCCTCTAAAAAGGCAATTGTGCGAAATATTGAAATTATATGCATTATGTTAGATATATTTGGTGTAAAGATATGAATTATATACAATAGCGTTTATAATATTAATTTTACATAATATAAATTATAGTACAAATATAGATTGTAAGAAAACAGACACTATGTGATGTTAAAAATCATGATAATTAAACCATTAGCTGAAACAAATCAGGTTTATCATTGATGTAGTCACCAAAAAAATTACGCGCTTTTAGTTTAGTAATAAGCGGTTTTAAGTCTTCCTGGTCTTTCAATTGGATGCCAACAACAGCCACTTCATTCTCGCGGTTTACCTTTTTTGTATATTCGAAATGTGTAATGTCATCATTAGGTCCTAAAACATCCACAACAAATTCTCTTAAGGCACCTGGTCGCTGTGGGAATTTAATAATGAAATAATGTTTTAAATTGGCATACAACAGCGCTCGTTCTTCAATTTCAGAAGTTCTTGTTATATCGTTATTGCTACCACTCACCAAGCAAACCACATTTTTACCTTTTATTTCATTTTTAAAACTATCCAAGGCAGCAATACTCATAACACCTGCAGGTTCCGCTACAATGGCGTCTTTATTATACATCTCCAATATTGTTTGGCATATTTTACCTTCATGCACAGTGGTCATTACATCTAGGTATTTTTTACAAATTTCAAAGGTCAAATCGCCAACTTGTTTAACGGATGCCCCGTCCACAAATTTTTCAATTTGAGATAATTTCACAAGTTCTCCATTGTCAATAGATTTTGACATGGAGGGCGCTCCGGCAGGTTCAACACCAATAATTTTGGTTTTTGGAGATAATGCCTTCACAACCGAAGAAAGTCCAGAGGCCAAACCGCCTCCACCTACTGGGATAAATATATAATCGATAGGTACTTTGGACTGCTGGATAATTTCCAAGCCAACAGTTCCTTGTCCCTCAATGACCTTTGAATCGTTAAAAGGATGAACTAACGGCTTTCCATATTTTTTACATTCTGCCATGGCTTCTAGAAACGAATCATCAAAAGTGTCTCCTACCAAAACCACCTCCACATACGCTTTACCAAACATTTTAACTTGCTCAACTTTTTGATTTGGCGTGGGCGCAGGCATATATATTGTCCCTTTTATCTTTAATAAATTACAAGATAAAGCGACTCCCTGTGCATGGTTACCAGCACTGGCACAAATGATGCCATTTTTGGTTTCATCAGATGATAAGGAAGAAATTTTATTGTAAGCCCCTCTAATTTTATAAGATCTAACTTGTTGTAAATCTTCTCTTTTAAACAGCATATTACATTCGTACTTTTCAGAAAATCTAATGTGCTTCTCTAGTGGAGAAACTAAGGCAATGCCTTTCAATTTTTTTGCTGCCGCTTGAATCGCTTCAACCGTGGGAATGTAAGTTTTTTGAGGGTCCTTCATAACGCCGTATTTATTTATTATGCGACTGTTTTTATAATTTTCATATCCGTCATGGCCTGTCTCAGAACGGCGCCAACATCTTCAATAGAATGTTCTCTTATCTTTTTATTAACAGCAATAAGCGTTGCGTTATCTACGGCAGTGACCTCTGGTGAGTATGCAGTTCCAATAATATCTTTTGTGACAGTTTTCATGAAATCGACTAACAAAGGTTTACAAGCATGGTCAAATAAATAGCAACCATATTCTGCAGTGTCTGATATAATACGGTTCATTTCAAATAATTTTTTCCTTGCCACTGTATTAGCAATTAATGGGAGTTCGTGAAGCGATTCATAATAAGCGGATTCTTCAACAATCCCAGAAGCAACCATGGTTTCGTAAGCCAATTCTACACCAGCGCGTACAAAGGCCACCATGAGAACCCCATGGTCAAAATACTCTTGCTCAGCAATCTGTTCTTTTGTTGCGGCTGTTTTTTCAAAAGCGGTTTCTCCAGTAGCTGCGCGCCAGCTTAATAAATTGACATCGTCATTGGCCCAATCTTCCATCATGGTTTTTGAAAAATGACCAGACATTATGTCGTTCATATGCTTTTCAAACAACGGCTTCATGATGGTTTTGAGTTCCTCTGAAATCTCAAAAGTTTTTAGTTTTGCTGGGTTAGACAAGCGGTCCATCATGTTTGTAATGCCACCGTGCTTTAAAGCTTCTGTAATGGTTTCCCATCCAAACTGAATCAACTTAGAGGCGTAAGCGGGGTCAATCCCCTCCTCTATCATTTTGTCAAAGGACAAAATAGAGGCGGTTTGTAAAACACCACATAAAATAGTTTGCTCACCCATAAGGTCACTCTTCACTTCAGCAACAAAAGATGATGCCAAAACACCTGCCTTATGGCCTCCAGTGGCCACTGCATATGCTTTGGCTTGTGCCCAACCTTTCCCCTGAGGATCATTTTCTGGATGTACCGCAATAAGTGTTGGTACCCCAAAACCTCGTTTATATTCTTCACGCACTTCAGTTCCTGGACACTTTGGAGCCACCATTATGACTGTTAAATCTTTACGGATTTGTTTTCCCTCTTCAACAATATTAAAACCATGAGAATAGGATAATGTAGCACCTTTTTTCATCAAAGGCATAACCGCATCTATCACATTAGAATGTTGCTTGTCTGGAGTGAGATTTAAAACCAAGTCTGCGGTAGGAATTAACTCTTGGTAGTTCCCAACAGTAAAGCCGTTTTCAGAGGCATTCTTAAAAGATTGGCGTTGTTGTGCAATGGCTTGATCTCGTAAAGCATATGAGATATCAAGACCAGAATCTCTCATGTTTAAGCCTTGGTTAAGCCCTTGAGCACCACAGCCAATAATTACGATTTTTTTATTTTTTAAGGCGTCTACTCCAGTATCAAATTCTGAGGTGTCCATGAATCTACATTTAGACAGTTGATCTAGTTTTTGACCGAGAGAGAGTGTATTAAAGTAATTTGCCATTTTAATTTTTATTTATTTATGAGTTAAATTGGTTTAGTATTTCTGAAATTTTCATTTCATCCTTGGTTACTGCAATACGACCTGACCGGACAAATTGCATGACGCCAAAAGCTTTTAATTCCCTGTGGAGCAATTCAATTTCGTGACGCCTCCCCGATTTTTCCAATACAAAAAATTCTCGGTTTACCGTAACGATTCTGGCATCGCTATCTTTTATGATATTTTGGATTTGGCGTTCTTCGAAAAGCAAATCAGATTTGATTTTAAACATACAGCTTTCTAAATAAATGGTTTGTTCGTCTGTATGATAAAAGGCTTTGATGACTTCAATTTGTTTTTCAATTTGCCCAATGATTTTTTTGACATTATCTTCTTTCATTTTCACAAGAACAGTGAATCTAGAGACCCCTTCTATTTCAGACTCCGAAATGTTCATGCTTTCAATGTTGATATGTCTTCGCTGAAAAATTGCAGAGATTCTGTTTAGTAAACCGATATTGTTTTCGGTGTATATAGAAATTGTATATTGTTTGAGTGTACTTTTCATAGCCATTTAATTTATTCTAATCGAATTTCTGAAACGGATGCCCCAGATGGAATCATCGGAAATACATTGTCTTCTTTCTCAACACAAACTTCTAAAAAATAAGCGTCTTTTGAGCGCATCATTTCTTCTATAGCAGTGGCTAAGTTTTCACGTTTGGTCACACGTTTTGCGTCTATATGATAGCCCTTTGCAATGGTTACAAAATCTGGATTTGTCATTTCTGTTGATGCATAGCGCTTATCAAAAAATAACTGCTGCCACTGTCGCACCATGCCTAAAAAGTCGTTATTGAGAACTACAATTTTTACGGCAGTTTTGGTTTGGAAAATGGTTCCAAGCTCTTGTATAGTCATTTGATAACCTCCATCTCCTATAATTGCGACTACTTCGCGATCTGGACAGGCCATTTTAGCACCAATAGCCGCTGGTAGTGCAAAACCCATTGTACCCAATCCACCGGAAGTAATATTTCCACGTGATTGCGTAAATTCTGCATAACGACAGGCAATCATTTGATGTTGTCCTACATCAGAGACAATGGCTGCTTTGCCACCACTTTGAATGTTAATTTCTTTGAGCACCTCACCCATTGTAAGTCCTTCTTTTGTTGGATGTAAATCTGCCTTTATGACTTTTTCAAATTCAATTTTAGAAAAATCTTTAAATTTTTTCAACCAATGAGAGTGAGTATTTTTATCAACTAAGGGTAAAATTTCACTCAAACTTTCTTTAGAATCTCCCAATACGGCAACATCTGTTTTTACATTCTTATCAATTTCAGCGGGATCAATTTCAAAATGAATAACTTTGGCTTGTTTGGCATATTCACTAAGTTTTCCAGTGACGCGGTCGTCAAATCGCATCCCAATTGCAATAAGAACATCACATTCATTAGTTAAAATGTTAGGACCATAATTTCCATGCATTCCTACCATACCCACATTCAATGGATGTGCAGTGTCAATGGCAGAAACGCCCATAATCGTCCAAGCTGCTGGAATACCTGTTTTTTCAACAAAGGCCTTAAACTCTTCTTCAGCTTTTCCTAAAATTACCCCTTGTCCCCAGACAATCAAGGGTTTTTTGGCCGAGTTGATCAATTCAGCTGCGGCCTGAAGCTGGTTTTGTTGCAATTTCGGGACTGGTTTGTAGCTGCGTACAACATTACATTTTTGGTAGGTAAAATCAAACGTTTCAAATTGTGCATCTTTGGTAATATCTATCAAAACAGGGCCAGGTCTTCCGCTGCGTGCAATAAAAAATGCTTTGGCGATGACTTCAGGAATTTCTTCAGCGCGTGTAATTTGATGGTTCCATTTTGTGACTGGTGTTGAAATCCCAACGATATCTGTCTCTTGAAAGGCATCACTTCCCAACAAATGAGACGGTACTTGTCCTGTGATACAAACCATTGGTGTAGAATCAATTTGTGCATCGGCAATTCCAGTGATAAGATTGGTTGCACCTGGACCAGAAGTTGCAATGGCGACCCCTACTTTTCCAGAAATTCTAGCATAGCCTTGAGCCGCGTGTGTAGCGCCTTGTTCATGTCGTGTCAACACATGATAAATCTCTTTGTGGTATTTATAAAATTCGTCATACACAGGCATAATGGCACCACCCGGGTAACCATATATGATGTCCACTCCCTCTGCGATGAGACAGCGAACAACGGCCTCAGCACCTGTAATTTTTTCTTTGGGGAGATTGTGGTAGTTGGTTCGAGATTTTATTTTCAGATTTTCCATAATTTTAATTCTTAAAATTCATCAGTAACACAACCTTTGGATGCTGAAGATACTGTTTTAGCATATTTATAGAGTACTCCTCTGGAGACCTTGAGTTCAGGGGCTTTCCATTGTGATTTTCTGTTTTGTAATTCTTCTTCGGAAACATCGAGTGTAATGCTGTTGGTTTCAGCATCGATTGTTATGATATCACCATCTTTAACAAGGGCAATGGCACCCCCTTCTTGTGCTTCAGGCGTAATATGCCCAACTACAAATCCGTGAGTTCCACCTGAAAAGCGTCCATCAGTAATTAGAGCAACATCCTTTCCTAATCCAGCTCCCATGATGGCAGCTGTTGGTTTAAGCATTTCAGGCATTCCTGGACCGCCTTTTGGGCCTTCATAACGAATTACAACAACATCGCCTTTTTTGACCTTACCGTCACGAATGCCATCATTGGTTGCATATTCACCATCAAAAACTTTGGCCTTACCCTTAAATTTCAATCCTTCTTTTCCTGTAATTTTAGCCACGCTTCCTTCAAGCGCTAAATTGCCATATAGCATTCTTAAATGTCCTGTGGACTTTATAGGTTTATCTATCGGTTTGATTACATCTTGACCTGCTGTTAATCCCTTGACGGTAGATAAGTTTTCAGCTAAGGTTTTTCCAGTGACTGTTAGGCAATCTCCGTGAATTAATCCTTCCGATAATAGGTATTTTAAAACGGCAGGAATACCCCCTACACGGTGCACGTCTTCCATCAGATATTTACCACTGGGCTTCAAGTCTGCTAAAAAGGGCGTATTGTCACTAATATTTTGAAAATCTTCTAACGTAAATTTGATATTAGCGGCTCTAGCAATGGCTAAGAAGTGTAATACGGCATTTGTTGAACCTCCCAAGATTATCACCAAACGAATGGCATTTTCCAGTGATTTTTTGGTAATAATATCCGAGGGTTTAATGTCCTTTTCAAGAAGAATTCGCATGGCTTCGCCAGCCTTTATTGATTCTAATTGTTTCTCTTGTCCTGTGGCTGGATTAGAAGCGTTATAAGGTAAAGCCATTCCCAGAGCTTCAATTGCTGAGGCCATGGTGTTAGCAGTGTACATGCCCCCACATGCACCAGCACCTGGACATGCTTTCTCAACAATATTTTGAAATTCATTTTCCGACATGCTACCTGCAACCTTACTGCCCCATGCTTCGAAAGCAGAAACAATATCTAATTTTTTTCCATTGTGGCAGCCTGAATCAATGGTGCCACCATAAACCATCAAGCAAGGTTTATTGATACGAATCATAGCCATAAGCGCACCAGGCATATTTTTATCACATCCAACAACTGTGACGAGGCCATCGTAGCTCATGGCCTGTACTACAGTCTCCATGGAGTCAGCAATGACATCACGAGAAGGTAATGAAAATCTCATTCCTGGTGTCCCCATAGAAATACCGTCACTGACGCCAATGGTATTAAAAATCAAACCAATGACCTCTTTGTTAATGGTGCCTTCTTTAACCAATTTAGCTAGGTCATTAAGATGCATATTACAGGGGTTCCCTTCGTATCCAGTGCTTGCAATCCCAACAATAGGTTTATTGAAATCTTCTCTTTTCAATCCGATGGCATGAAGCATGGCTTGTGCCGCAGGTTGAGTTGGATCTTGAGTGATGGTTTTACTATACTTATTAAGTGGCTTCATTCAATCCGTTATCACTTTAAAATTCATATAATCAAAGCTAAAAAAAACGGATAATTTTAACTGCCCAATAAAAAAAAGTAATCCAAATCCAATTGTAAAGAAATTAGCTTAAAGTGCTGAAATTGAACATATTATGTAAATAAAAATATGATGTTCAGAAAAATCAAAGCGTAGCTGACAAGCTAATACTTTTTATTTCCAATTGAAAAGCGCTATTTATTTTGGAGGCTTTTAAAAATCCAATACGCTCGATTTGGGACTGGTTAAAATTTGGAATGTCTAAGGTGTATCCTCGGAAGCTTGGATACATTTTATTCAGAGGGATTAAAATTGTTTCCCATTGGCCTGTGGTTTTGAAATCATATACATAGGAATGACGGTCGTATTTTGTGGCTTTTATTCTAAATTGAAACAAACTCCCGTCCCCTTTTAGCTGTAGTTCAATAACTTGATTTTTTACGGTTTTCACACCGTCTAAGTTGAGTTGAATAGAAGAAAATCCGCCATTATTTTCAATGGATACATTCCCTTTAAACACACCATTACCATCAGAATTTAAACTCAGCTGCCCATTAGAACGCCCGCCCATGACAATATCATCAACAACCTGCCAATTCTCTAATTTACAATCATGGTTAAATACAAAAATTGGATTCATCTTTTGTGTGTTTATTGTCAGTAAAATGAATAAATAAAGTCGCATTTTAAAACTAAATTTCAGATTTGATAAGATCAAAATTTTGTCTCAAATGTGAACGTAATTTTTTCTTGTAGTCTTCCTTAAGCCATGCTAAAAAATTATGCGTGCTTTTACTGATGCATTTTGAGTAGCGATGGATTCTAAAATCAATATCATCATTAAGTAACTTTACAAGCATCAATGCATCAAAAATATCCTCGCTATTTTCAACACATATCTTAGCGTGCTGTGCTATAGATCTTCTCAATACGACCTTTGAAGACTCTCCTTGTCTTATAGAAGCTACATAAGTTTTGTTGATATCGAAATAAACACCTTCAGATTTATCGAAAGATTTTCGAATTTCTTCAGGCATTTCATAAACAAAATTACTTTCAAGCTCTTCATCACTTAAAATCCCATCTAAATAATGGCTTGGGTATTTAAATATGCGATGCCAATCTAAATTGGTACTCCCCCAGGGTCCAAATCGGTGAAAGTTATTTCCTAAATCTATAACATCAAAAGTATCTTTGTTTTTAAAAATTCGTGAGCCACGTCCAATCATTTGGTAGTACAATGTCAATGATTTTGTAGCGCGATTTAAGATGATAGATTCTACGCTTGGTTCGTCAAATCCAGTGGTTAGTATACTCACTGAAGTGAGTATCGCATTAGGTGTCTCTTTAAACCACTTCAGTATGTTGGCACGCTCTTTCTTTGTGGTGGTATTATCTAGGTGTGCAATGGGCATACCAGCGCGCTTAAACAAGTCGTATACAAATAATGAGGTATTGATGCCGTTGTTAAAAATTAAGGTCTTTTTGTTATGACAGCGCTCTGTGTAAGCATCCATCAGTTTTGATAGCATCTCATTATTGGTATATAAGTCTTCCGAAGATTTAACAGTGTAATCTCCGTTGGCGCCAACAACCAAAGAAGTCAGTCCAACATTGTAAGAATACATATTTGCACGCGCCAAAAACCGATTTTCAATAAGCGATTCAATGCTTTCGCCAACAATCAACTCATTGTAGTTGTCCGTCATTGGAAGTTCTATATTTGAGCTTAAGGGGGTTGCAGTAACGCCTAAAATAAAAGCTTTATCAAAAAACTTAAAGAGTTTGGTAAATGAATTGTAATGGGCTTCATCAATAATCACAAGACCAATGTCAGAAATGTCTAATTTATCGTCTTTAAGACGGTTGTTAAGCGTTTCTACCATCGCCACAAAACAATCAAATTTTTTTTGATCGTCTAATTTCGCCTTACTGTCAATGACTTTATTGGTAACGCCAAATTCGGATAACACGTTTGAGGTTTGTTTGCACAATTCAATACGGTGTGTCATTACCAAAACTTTTTTCTTTTGTGTTTTTAGGTACTGACTGACAATTTCTGAAAATATCACAGTTTTACCTCCACCTGTTGGTAGTTGGTATAATAAATGATAATCTTCAACGGCAGATTCAAAACATTGGAATATCTTTTGAATGGCACCTTTTTGGTAATGGTAAAGTTGTTTACCTTCTTTACGTTCTTCTTTTTCGTAAGTAGTTAGCATAATTAGCTTTGAGTTCAACTTTGCAAAAGTAAGACCTTTTTTGTGTTTTCAAAGACAAAGAAGTGAATTTTATTCAAAAATTTATAAAGTAAAATTTTCGAAATGCTAGCGCAATTTATTTTGTATTATTCTTATGTGTTTTTTTGCTGCCCGAATACATGTCATAACGGACGAGACGGGCCTCAAGTTTCGCATTATAAAGTTTAATTTTTCTGGAAGTTCTTAGTCCAATATGCTTTAAGGCTTGAAGATTTGATGTAATAAACCATGCAGTGGTACCCGCGTATTTATGCTTTAGAGTGCTTCCAATATTCCCATAAAAAGTTTCCATGTCCAGGTCCAGTCGTTCGCCATAGGGTGGGTTAAATAGCATATGAAGGTGATTTTCACCTCCTTTTTGTGTTTTAAAGAAATCTTCGTGCTTCACATAAATAAATTCCTCCAAATGCGCATTTTTGACATTTTCCAATGCTTTTCGAACGGCACTTGGTGACTTGTCAAAGCCCATTATTTTATGGTGAAAATCACGCGTTTTGGACAACAGAGAATTTTCAATTTTTTCAAACAAATCAACATCCCAGTCTTTCCAACGTTCAAATCCGAATTCGTTTCGCATTAGATTTGGTGGAATGTTGCAGGCAATCATTGCCGCCTCAATTAAAATAGTACCAGAACCACACATGGGATCCATAAAGTCCGATTGGCCATCCCAACCAGAAAGCATTACCAAGCCTGCTGCCAACACCTCGTTGATTGGCGCAATGTTGGTGGCAATTTTATAACCTCTTTTGTGGAGAGATTCTCCTGAACTGTCTAATGAAACAGAACACAACTTTCTATCGATGTGTACATCAATCTTAAGGTCCGGAAATCGAAGATCTACATTGGGGCGTTCGCCTGTTGAATCTCTAAAGCGATCTACGATAGCATCTTTGGTTTTTAAAGCCACATATTGAGAATGTGTGAATGTGTCTCCACTTAATGTAGCGCTTACTGCCAAACTTCCATCCACATCAAGATAATCTTCCCATCCCATGGATTTGATCTTTTTGTACAAATCATTTTCGTCTTTGACATGAAATTGCTTTATAGGTTTCAAAATTTTTATTGCAGTTCTCAAGCCAAGGTTGCATTTGTACATAAAACCTTTGTCGCCTGTAAAACGAACATGTCTGACGCCCTTTTTGATGTATTGGGCACCAAGCTGTCTGAGTTCTTTCTCTAAAAGTTCTTCAAAGCCAAATAATGTTTTGGCGACCATTTCAAAATTATCTTCCATAAAAAGTTTGAAATAAATATCAAAAATACAGTATTTTTACCAGCGTTAGTCCAAATACATATGTCAATTCAAAAAAAGTGGTTTCAATCTTGGTTTGATACTTCCTATTACCACATTCTATACAAAAATCGAAACGATGATGAAGCTCAGCGGTTTATTAGCAACCTTGTTGAATATTTAAATATTGCCAAGGATCAAAAGATTTTAGATTTAGCTTGTGGTAAAGGCCGTCATGCCATCTTCTTGAATCAAATGGGTTACGATGTTACTGGAGTAGATTTATCAAAGCAAAGTATAGATGCAGCAAATACACATTCGAACGATCGCTTAAAATTTTCCGTTCACGATATGCGAAAGCCCATGAAATCAAAGTTTGATGTGGTACTAAATATGTTTACAAGTTTTGGGTATTTTGATACTTTGGAAGATGACCTTATGGTAATAATGGCTATTAAAAAGAGTTTAAAAGCTGATGGTATTGGTGTTATTGATTTCATGAATATTGACAATGTAATCAACACACTCGTCCCCCAAAACAGTGTTGATATAGATGGCGTTAATTTTCAAATAAAACGGGTTTTTGATGGTAATTTTATTCGAAAATCAATTCAAGTCAAAGACGGAACTGAAACCTATAATTTTGAAGAAATAGTACGGGCATACAGCCACGAAGATTTTAAAACAATGCTATCTGCAAATGGACTTCAATTAATAGATTGTTTTGGATCTTATGATTTACAAGCTTTTGATCCAAAACTTTCTAGCCGACTCATTCTAATTTTTAAATCATCACTTTGACTTTTTCATGATTAAGGGTCTGATTTTAGGATTGTATTTTTGTTAAAATAAAGAAGCGCAAACAAGATATGGGCTTCTTGATGCGCTCCTTAAGTAGGTATTTCGGGCAAAAAAGGGCGATTTTGTTTTGAATTGTTTGTAATCCTTCCACTTTCGCTAATACAAATGTATGTACTGGACAACAACAAATAAAGGGTCATGTAATAAACGGCCAAATGATGTAATAAGCGGTACTATTGGTGTAATAAACGGGTGAATAAAAAATGAATATTTCGGTTATTTATTGGAAATTGATTGCCATTGTTTCGAAAGTACGTACAAATCAAAGTCTTTATGGGCGGGTTGATATTCTAAAGTCCCATTTTGAAATTGCCTTTGCAAAATATCTTCGATTAAATAATCTTCTTCAGAAACCGCAGGATCAAAAGGGATTTTAAGAGACATTTTAAATAATTTAGCGGTGTTGTTATACCAAAAAGCACGCCAACCACTTCGGAGATCCTTAATGAGATCAAAGGCCGTCTCCCCTGTTTGACGGTGGATTAATTTAATCAGAATTTGACCTTCGGTAATTGTGAATTTTTTGAGCTTTTCAGAAAATTCATCCTCTACAAATTTTTGAACCCGGCGGGTGTATTGTTTGCGCTTGCGTTTACTCTTGACGCTTTCAATTCTTTCGTTTAATGTTTCAAGTCTTTCAGCAGCTAATTTGGCATAGGGATAGACTTTAATCGTTTTACGTTGTAAGATTAAATAGCGGCGGCGGTCTTCTTTAGATTTAATGCGCAATTTTGGGAGAATCACAACCTCTGATAAATTGATCGAACTGTTGGTGATGGTATCCCCCACAATCATTAAAAAAGGCTTTTGAATTGAATCTGTGTCAAATATTGGGGTTTGACTCTCGCAGATAAAGAATGTAAATAAATAAAATAAAGTTGTCTGTCTAATCATGGTATATCAATCCTTTTCAAAGTTAAAAAATATGTTGTAATCCTGCTTCTAAAATCGTAGAGTTTTGTTATTTTTAACCAAAATATAAACAATGGCCAAAAAGAAAATTTTAAACAAGAAATCATTAAATTTTTTAGAAGCTTACTTAAACAACGCAGCACCAACCGGCTATGAGTGGGAAGGTCAAAAGCTGTGGATGGATTACTTAAAACCTTATGTTGATACTTTTATTACAGACACTTACGGCTCTGCTGTTGGGGTCATTAACCCAGAGGCTAGGTTTAAAGTTGTTATTGAAGGACATGCCGATGAAATTTCATGGTATGTCAACTATATTTCTGAAGATGGGTTAATTTACGTCATTCGAAATGGCGGAAGCGATCATCAGATAGCACCCAGTAAGGTCGTCAATATCCACACCAAAAAGGGCATTGTAAAAGGCGTATTTGGTTGGCCTGCGATTCATACAAGAAGTATGGCTAAGGAACAGCCCCCAAAACCTGATAATATTTTTATTGACATTGGATGTCAATCTAAAAAAGCTGTTGAAAAACTAGGTGTGCATGTGGGCTGTGTAATCACTTACCCAGACGAATTCCATATTTTAAACAAAGACCATTTTGTCTGTCGTGCCTTGGACAACCGCATGGGCGGTTTTATGATAGCAGAGGTTGCACGTTTACTTCACGAGAATAAAAAAGAACTTCCATTTGGACTTTATATTACCAATTCTGTGCAAGAAGAAATTGGCTTGCGTGGTGCGCAAATGATTACGCATACCATTCAACCAAATGTTGCCATTGTAACTGATGTTACACACGATACAACCACCCCAATGATTAATAAAAAGAAACAGGGGCATTGTAAAATGGGTCAAGGTCCTGTAATTGCCTATGCGCCTGCAGTACAACAAAAGTTAAGAGATTTGATAGTAGATACAGCAGAAGCCAATAAAATTCCATTTCAGCGCGCTGCGCTTTCCAGGGCAACAGGGACAGATACTGATGCCTTTGCATATAGCAATGGAGGTGTTGCTTCAGCATTGATCTCATTGCCGCTTCGCTATATGCACACAACTGTCGAAATGGTACACAGAGATGATGTTGAAAATGTCATTCGTATGATTTACGAAACGCTTCTTAAAATTAAATCTGGGGAAACCTTTAGTTATTTTGACTAGGATTGCTTGAAATTTTAGACATCTGGAATGAAAATGGCAAACCGACTGGTCAAAGTGCTGACAAAGCGCTTTTGCATCAAGAAGGTTTATTTCACCCCACCGTTCACATTTGGTTCTACACCCCTACTCCAAATATTTTATTACAAAAACGCGCTGCGAACAAACAGACTTTCCCCAATCTATGGGACGTTTCTGTTGCTGGACATGTGGCCTCAGGTGAAACAGTACTTGAGGGAGCAACACGAGAAATTGAGGAGGAAATTGGACTTTCAGTTAAGCCCGAAGATTTGGATCTTATTTCAGTTCGAAAAAATGTCAATAAATTTTCAAATGGGATTATAGATGCTGAATTTCAACACGTTTTTCTGTGTAAACTTCCAGTAGCTATTGAAGGATTAAGCATTCAGAAAGAAGAAGTAGATGCGGTTAGACTTTTTTCTTTTGAAGAGCTAAAAAAATGCCAAGCGCATAAACATCCTGATTTTTCTATTGTCCCAGCGAACATGGAATATTATACATTTATTATGCAAGCCATTAATGATAAGCTATTGAATTAAAAAAAAGTCTTTTTCTTGGTAATTTGATGGTGGAAAATTATATCCTATAATCGGAGTTTCTAAATAGCATTATTCTTTATTGTTTCAACCACTTCAGGGTTTAACAAGGTGCTGATGTCTCCTAAATTTGAAGCATCTTTATTGGCTATTTTTCTTAAAATTCGGCGCATGATTTTACCAGAACGGGTTTTTGGTAATCCCAAAGTAAATTGAATTTTATCCAATTTAGCAATGGGTCCAATTTGTTTACTGATAAGA
>PAQB01000031.1 GCA_002709185.1 Flavobacteriaceae bacterium | reverse complement strand
GTATACTTACGATTTGGGCGCCCCTCTGTTCCAATTTTCACCCCTGAAAATCAAGTGTTTGAAATAGGAAAAGCCATTCAACTGACTGAAGGGACTGATGTGACCATTGTGGCTACCGGCCATTTAGTTTGGGAGGCATTAGAAGCCTCAAAAGTATTGGAAGCCAAAGGAATTTCGGCAGAAGTCATCAACATTCACACCATCAAACCTTTGGATGAAACTGCAATTTTAAAATCGGTCGCAAAAACAGGCTGTGTGGTTACGGCAGAAGAACACAATTATTATGGTGGATTAGGTGAAAGTGTTGCTAGAGTCTTGGGACTTAACACACCAGCTCCCCAGGAATTTGTTGCCACCAATGACACTTTTGGAGAATCTGGAACTCCTGCGCAATTGATGGAAAAATACGGGTTGGACAGCGCGACCATTGTCCAAAAAGCACAAAAAGTCATTGCCAGAAAATAGCCGCTAATCTTTAAAAACAAAAAAAGCAGGCATAAGCCTGCTTTTTTTGTTCTATACCAATTCTAGTTGTCAAGCGTTCCTGTATCATCGGCATCTAGATAATTGGGAATTCCATTACCATTGGTGTCTTCAAGTGTGATGAGTGTGATTGAAAAAGTACCATCATCAGCAGTAATCAAGGGGGTGAAAAGTTGATCTGAATCCAAAGGTTCAAATACTTGCATTTGAGCGCTCAACCCTTCAAGACTGGTATCCGTTAAATCAAGAGCAATGACTTCTCTAAAGGTGCTAAAACCATCTCCATCATCATCCGTGTCTAAAAAATTACTAACTAAATCAGCATCTGTATCGTCATTGTAGATATCCATATCAGCATCCAAATCTTCCATATAACTGGGGATGTAATCATTGTCATGATCCATGACTTTATATTGTTGTAATTCAAATTTAAAAATCAAACATGAATAGCTAGAGATCCCAGGTGTAGCAACGTTGAAATAAGCCAATCCTGAAGGCAAGAACATGACACCAATACCATAGTTGTCAAAACGCACGGTCCCATCGCTATTGGTCACATAAGCATCTGATGTTTTAAATTGGGGAAAAACACGATTCCATCCAGTGATTACATTAGCCAAATCAAAATCTAATGGAGATATGGATGCATCAAAAGAAGTATTATTGGTTAAAAAGCCCTCATAATTGACCCGAACTTGATCTGTAAAATGTGGACTCTCGCCTTGCCCCTGTTCGATGGTCAAAATATAATAACTATAATCAACCCCCTCGAAAACGGTTTGTTTTTCTTCTACTGCATCAATCAATAAAGTGGTGTCGGGAGGAAGTGTTTCACCTTCAAGGAGTTCTGTAATTTCAATGTCTGAGATTTGAGGATAAGAAGATAGAGCCTCTAGAGCGCCAGAATTAAAATAATGATTGTTTAAATAATTTTGTAGGGTATCCATGTCGCTCAACTGTTGCTCTGCACGATCCCTTGGCGGAATCGCTTCAGCTTGCGTTTCTTCTTTCTCACAAGTATAGATAACTGAAGAAAAAATGAGCAAAAGAAAAGCGTAAAATTTAATTTTCATAATGATGTATTTGGAGCTGCAAGATACAATTTTATAGTATTTTTGTAGAAAACAATTACAGGCTTTTAATAAAAAATGAGAATCGATAAGTTTTTATGGTGTGTTCGCTATTTTAAAACGCGAAGTTTGGCAACAAATGCTTGTAAAAAAGGCAAGGTTAAAGTCAATGATCAAGTGGTGAAGCCGAGTCGGGAAGTTTATCCTACTGAAAAAATAACGGTCAGAATAAATCAAGTCAACTACCAATTAACCATTCTAGAATTACCTAAAAGCAGAATGGGTGCTAAATTGGTTGATATTTACAGAATTGATACCACGCCCAAGTCTGAATTTGATGCCCAAGAACTTTTGAAATATTCTAAAGATTATTATAGAGCTAAAGGGGAAGGGCGTCCTACTAAAAAAAGTAGAAGAGATATTGAAGATTATTTAGATTTTGATGACAATTAAACAACTACTGTAAAATGTCTTTTTTATATTTGAAAAAAATATCCTAATGGCTTTATCACAAAATTGCATTCTTAACAATGAAGAAATCAACCATAAAATTCGTAGGATTGCCTATCAAATTTACGAATCAAATGTGGATGAAAATGAAGTGATTCTAGCAGGCATTCAAAGCAATGGTTACATTCTTGCTGAAAAAATCAAAAAAAAAATAGAAGAGATTTCTGAAATCAAAGGAACTTTATGTTCGGTGAAAATAAATAAAAAAAACCCTTACAGTGTTGTTGAAACATCTTTGGGTCCAGAACAATACGCCGAGAAGTCCTTGGTATTAATTGACGATGTTTTACATTCTGGCACCACGCTTATTTATGGTGTTAAACACTTTTTGGAAACCCCTCTAAAACAATTTAAAACTGCCGTTCTGGTGAACAGAAACCACAAAAAATACCCCGTTAAAGCAGACTTCAAAGGCATTTCATTGTCAACGTCACTCAATGAACATGTCGATGTGATCTTCAAAGATAACAACGCCAAAGTTGTGCTAATTTAGGGCACTGTTAATTTCTTGAACAATTTGATCAATTTGCATGGCGCTGACATCCACAGTGAATTCAGCTTGGCTGTAAAAAGCAGAACGTTCAAAAAGATGTTTAGCAATAAACTCTGAAAGTTTATCGTCGGGAATATTAGCAATTAAGGGGCGATTATATTTTTCAATAATCAAGCGCTCGGTCAAGGATTTTACTGAGGCTTTTAGGTACACAGTGGTGATGTTGGAATGACTCAATAAATACGGAAGTGTGTCTCCATAGCAAGGTGTACCCCCACCCAAGGCCAAAACTAAGCTAGAATGAGCGTTGCAAATTTCAAATACAGCCTTACTTTCAATTTCACGGAATTCAAGCGCACCTTTGGTTTCAAATAAATTAGAGATGGAAGACGCCTGTTGACTTTCAATATAACAATCAAGGTCTATAAATGGACAGTTCAATAGCTTTGCCAGCGGTCTTCCAACAGACGATTTACCAGAACCCATATACCCTAGAAGAACAACAATCATACACAATTTTTAATTATTTAAACGCAGCCAAATAGTACAACAAAAAAACAAAAAAATATTGAAAGAAAAACATTGTATTATTAATTAAAGACTTTATCTTTGCACCCGCTATTATATACATCACAATGACTTGGTAGCTCAGTTGGTAGAGCATCTCCCTTTTAAGGAGAGGGTCCTGGGTTCGAGCCCCAGCCAAGTCACAAAAAGTTAAGCCTGGTCTTAACTTTTTTTCTTCAAAATCAAATGCGCACGTGGCGGAATTGGTAGACGCGCTAGCTTGAGGGGCTAGTGGGAATTATTCCCGTGGAAGTTCGAGTCTTCTCGTGCGCACATTATTTTAAAATCTTGATTTTTGTGTTGATTTTTTTGTAATTTGCAAGTCCCAAATTTATCATAAAAATGAACACTACTGAAGCCGTCTTTAGCATTAAAGACATGGAAAATATTTCCGGAATTAAAGCCCATACCATCAGAATATGGGAAAAACGCTACAATTTATTAAGTCCGAAACGCACTGACACAAACATCAGGCATTATGATTTAGAAAACCTCAAAAAACTGCTAAACATCAGCTTTTTGAATAAC
The DNA here is from genome assembly GCA_002709185.1 of Flavobacteriaceae bacterium. The sequence continues at coordinate 17,020 of PAQB01000031.1, read as the reverse complement.
AATGGTTTGAAAATTTCAAAAATTGCTGCGTTAAAAGCCTCTGAACTGGCTCCAAAAACTCGTGAACTCGCATTTATGGGAAAAAGTGAAAGCCAAGCAATCAATGCTTTTAAATTATCGATGCTTAATTTTGATCAAACACTTTTCTATAATACCTACAATCGATTGTTGGAGGAGAAAAGTTTTCGAGAGATTTTTTATGAGGTTTTTATCCCTTTGTTATGTGACTTGGGTATGCTATGGCAAACTAATGTCATAACTCCGTCCCATGAGCATTTTTTAACCATGCACATCAAACAAAAAATACTGGTTCACATTGAAAGACTTCAAAGTTTAAATCCAAAACCAAGTAATAAAACAGTGGTTTTATTTTTACCGAAAGACGAAACACATGATTTAGGACTACAATTCATTAATTACGAAATCCTAAGCCATGGATTCCACAGTATATTCTTAGGTGAAAGCATTCCATTAAATGATTTGAGGTATGTCAATGAATTGTATGAGGACATCACTTACATCTCTTATTTTACTGTTAAACCAAGTACTAATGATGTAGGGGAATACCTAAAAAAGTTTGCAGAAACTTACTTAGAAAATTCAAACAACAGAGCTAAATTTATGGGCCGAAGGACTGCCAACATTGACCAAAAAAATATTCCAAATAAAGTAAGGCTCTATGAAAATATTGAAGATTTAGTTAAAGATTTGTAAAAAACAGCAGCGATGGCTTTCCAGACCGGTCTTTTCATTAATTTAGTACCATATTGGAAAAGTCTATACAAATCATCGGATCTGGGTTTTCATCACTCTCAGCGGCTTGCTATCTAGCGAAATTGGGTCATAACGTCTCTATTTTTGAAAAAAACAGTTCCGTGGGAGGCCGTGCAGGTCAATTAAAAAAAGAAGGTTTTACTTTTGATATTGGGCCGTCATGGTATTGGATGCCCGATGTTTTTGATCGCTTCTTTTCAGACTTTGGAAAAAAGACTTCAGATTACTACAAAATTGATAAGCTGGACCCAGCTTATCGTATATTTTTTAAAGATGAAGTGATGACTATCGGAGACTGCATGGAGAAAATATGTACAGAATTTGAACGCATTGAAAAAGGAAGTGGAGCTAAACTTCAAAAGTTTATTGGAAAAGCCCAAGACAACTATGGAATTGCCGTTGAAAAAATACTTTACAATTCACCTGGAATTTCTCCTAAAGAACTTGTGACCAAAGATACCATACTAAGGGTTGATCAGTTTTTTAAGACGATTAGTCAAGAGGTTAGGAGAAATTTCAAAAACCCGAAACTGATATCGACGCTTGAGTTTCCGTCTTTATTTTTAGGGGCTAAACCCAGTAAAACGCCTTCATTTTTTAGTTTTATGAATTTTGCAGATTTCGGATTGGGAACATGGCACCCCAGAGGTGGTATGTATGAGATCATTAAAGGGATGGAAGCATTGGCAAGAGAGCTCGGGGTTGAAATACACACCAACCATGCCGTTGATAAAATTGTAGTTGAAAATGATGCTGTAGTTGGAGTGGAAACAAAAGGGGGGATAATACGATCGGATATCGTTCTCAGCGGTGCAGATTACCACCATTCCGAAACCCTTTTAGACCCTAAATACCGCCAACACTCAGAAGCATATTGGGACAAAAAAGTCTTTGCACCATCCTCGTTACTTTTTTATATTGGACTTAATAAAAAAATAAAAAACATTGAGCACCACAACCTTTTTTTTGATGCTGATTTTGAAACACATGCTGAAGAAATCTATGACAATCCCAAATGGCCAAGTCGTCCACTATTTTATGTGAATATTCCCTCAAAAACAGACCCATCTATGGCGCCAGATGGTTGTGATGCCATGTTTATTTTAATCCCCATTGCTCCAGGACTAGAGGACACTGCTGCGCTAAGAAATGATTACTTTGAAAATGTTATTAAAAGATTTGAAGGAAAAACAGAACAATCAATTCAAAATAATATTATATTTAAAGAGTCTTTTTGTGTTGAAGATTTTAAGTCAGAATACAATTCGTACAAAGGAAATGCTTACGGCATGGCAATGACATTATTTCAAACTGCTTTTTTAAGGCCTAAATTAAAAAGCAGTAAAGTAAAAAATTTGTATTTTACGGGGCAATTAACCGTCCCGGGACCTGGTGTCCCGCCCTCCCTTATCTCTGGAAAGCTTGCTTCAGAACTCATTCAGAAAGTTCTTTAAAAGATTGTTTATGGCCTTAAAAATCTAAGATTATGAAATCTATTTTTGACCTTGTATCCAAAGACTGCAGTAAAATTGTTACCAAAACTTACAGCACATCTTTTTCAATGGCAACCAAAATGCTTTCCAGTTCCATTCGTCAAGATATTTATAATATTTATGGTTTTGTGAGATTGGCGGATGAAATTGTAGACTCTTTTCACGATTATCCTAAAAAAGAATTATTTGATAAATTTGAATCCGATTTAGAAATAGCACTTCAAAATAAAATTAGTCTAAATCCAATCCTAAATGCATTTCAATATACCTATCACAAATGTAATATTGATCGTGAACTTGTTGATGCCTTTATGAATTCCATGCGTATGGATTTACACAAATCAATTTACAAGACAGAGGAAGAGTATAAGAACTATATTTACGGTTCTGCAGATGTTGTTGGTCTTATGTGTCTTAAAGTTTTTGTCAATGGAAATCAAGAAAAATACAATGGGTTAAAAGATTTTGCGATGGCCCTTGGATCCGCGTTTCAAAAAGTCAACTTCCTCAGAGACCTCAAAGCAGATTTCGAAGGTTTAAACCGAACCTATTTCCCAAACACAGACTTAGAGAATCTAGATGAAGCAGCCAAACAGCAAATCATTGATGATATTGAAAATGATTTTTCTGAGGGTCTTAAAGGTATTAAAATGTTGCCATTAGAAGCTAAATTTGGCGTTTTTATGGCCTATCGTTATTACAGCCAATTGCTTAAAAAATTAAAGAAAACGCCGGCACTCGAAATAAAAAATACACGCATCCGAGTACCCAACTACAAAAAGATTGAATTGTTGACGCGTAGTTATGTAAAATATCATCTTAATTTATTATAACCCATGATCATAAACACAATACTTTGGATTTTCGTTTTTCTATCGACCTTTTTCATCATGGAATTTATGGCTTGGTTCACCCATAAATACATTATGCATGGCTTTTTATGGAGCTTACACAAAGACCATCATCACAAAGATCATGACAGCTGGTTTGAGCGCAATGATGCCTTTTTTATTTTTTACGCAGTAGTAAGCATGAGTTGCTTTTATTTTTGGAGCTACGAAGGCTTTTGGGCTGGCCTGCCTATTGGCTTTGGTATTATGGCGTATGGTGCGACCTATTTTATAGTGCATGACATTTTTATACACCAACGTTTTAAAATGTTTAGAAAAGCCAATAATTGGTATGCAAAAGGGGTGCGTAGGGCTCATAAAATGCATCACAAACACCGTGGTAAAAAAGATGGCGAATGTTTTGGAATGTTGGTCGTTCCTTTTAAATATTTTAGGAAGTAGATTGTGAATGCGCTCTATCTTTGGCTTAATATTGGCTCCATTTCGATTCCGCTTTTATACAGCTTCCATCCGAAATTACAACTTTACAAAAAATTTCATTGGTTATTGTTGTCCCTAATACTCACTATGGGTGTTTTTATTCCTTGGGATGTGATTTTTACAATCAATGGTGTCTGGGGTTTTAATTCTGATTATTTTTTAGGCGTTGAAATTTTGAGTCTTCCCTTTGAAGAGTGGCTCTTTTTTATATGTATACCCTTTGCTTGTGTATTCACTCATTATGCAGTATTGCTCTACTTCCCAAACTTAAAACTTAAAAAAGTTACCACAAAAGCCATAAGCATAAGTCTTGTTTTAATTTTATTTGTTCTAGCTCTGGTCAATTATGACAAATGGTACACATTGGCGAATTTTAGTTTGGCAATACCATTAACATGGCTTGTTTACAAATACAACCCCCAACTACTTCAGCATTTTCTATTGACTTTTTTGGTCATGCTTATTCCCTTTTTTATTGTTAATGGGGTTCTGACAGGCAGTTGGATTGACAATCAAGTTGTTTGGTACAATGATGCGGAGAATTTAGGAATACGCATAGGAACCATTCCAGTGGAAGACAGCATCTACGCCTATTCTATGATTTTGATGAATCTATTCTTCTTTGAATACTTCTGTTCTATATTTAAAAAATAAAGAACGTTCGATTGTTTATCCTACTGTTTTTTTTAAATTTGAATTTAAACAAACCCCACAATGAAAAACCTACAAACAGTGCTTTGTGTTTTCGTCTGCACTTTATTGTTTAGATGCGACACTACCAACGATATCCAAATTCCAGAGCCCCCATTAAATTTGAAAGCGACCTATAAAGTTACTTTTGAATTCAACTGGAATGAACAGGACTACCCAATTGACTATCCGTCTAATGCACATTTCTCAAAACTCATTGGGTGGAGCCATACGCCTTTAAATAATTTTTTTAAAATTGGAACCATTGCTTCAACGGGCATTAAAAATATGGCAGAGCTTGGCGCAACTGTTGCGCTTGATGAGGAATTAGCTTCGAAAATTGAAGCCAATGAAGGCTTCGATCGTGTAATTGGTAGCGGCCTTAGCAGCGGAATTGGTGAAATTTCTGTAGAACTGCAAGTCAATGAAGAACACCCGTCTATTTCATTGGTAACAATGTTGGCCCCCAGTCCCGATTGGTATGTCGGTATTGTGGATTTAAATTTAATTGAAAATGGAGTTTTTATTGAGGAAAAAACAATATATGCACAAACCTACGATGCGGGAACAGATAGCGGACAGCAATTCACTTCAAATAACGCACCTACAACTCCAAAGATTCCGATCACAATTATCAACAATCCTTCAATTGGTAACGGAGGTACAATTGCAACAGTAAACTTTAAAAAGCAATAGTAATATTCACCTTTTAGGATAAATTAAATTTTAAGGAGTTAAAGCCTAATATAAGCTTTCAATAATGGCATCAACAGTGACACCTTCTGCTTCGGCTTTATAATTTTTTATAATCCTGTGGCGTAAGACACTTTTGGAAACCGCCTGAACGTCTTCAATATCAGCTGAAAACTTACCGTGAAGAACTGCATGAGTTTTAGCTGCCAAGATTAAATTTTGAGAGGCTCGAGGACCTGCACCCCAAGACACAAATTCTTGAATTTTTTCGGTAGCACTAGCCGTGTTAGGCCTTGTTTTTGAAATCATTCGAACGGCATACTCAATCACATTATCTGCCACTGGAGTTCTGCGAATTAGGCTTTGGAATTCTAAAACAGCTGTAGCATCAAAGACAACTTCTAGTGAAGTTGAATGGGTCGAGGTGGTTTGTTTCACCACCGAAACTTCTTCTTCAAATGAAGGATACTCAAGATTGATTGCAAACATAAAACGGTCCAATTGGGCTTCCGGAAGTGGATAAGTGCCTTCTTGTTCAATGGGGTTTTGTGTGGCCAAAACGAAATAAGGCTGCTCTAATTTATAATGATTGCCAGCAATTGTAACCGAGCGTTCCTGCATGGCTTCCAAAAGGGCTGCTTGGGTTTTTGGAGGGGTGCGATTAATTTCATCTGCTAAAATAATATTTGAGAAAACGGGGCCTTTGATGAATTTAAATTTTCTGTCATTATCAAGAATCTCACTACCAAGAATGTCTGAGGGCATCAAATCGGGTGTAAATTGAATGCGTTTAAAATCTAACCCTAAGGCTTTTGCAATGGTATTTACCATAAGGGTCTTTGCCAAACCGGGAACACCAATTAACAATACATGGCCCCCCGAAAAAATAGAAATTAAAATTTGTTCAATAACCGCTTCTTGACCCACAATAACTTTAGCAATTTCTTTCCTTAGTTGTTGGTATTGGACCAGAAATTTCTCGATGGATTTAACGTCGGACATTCTTAGTTTTTAATTTTAAACCAGTTGCTGTTGAAATCACAGCTTCTTAAATCTCCATTAATTTTAATGTAAGTATCCATGATTTTCTCTTCTTGCCAATCTGATATGGTATTGAGCTGTTTTTCTTGTAGGGCCAGAGCCTTTATTTTGAGGTAATCCTTGGCGAATTCTGCTTCGTGTTCATCCGTACGTTGGGTTACAGTTAAAATTTTGAACTTGATGGGGTTTACACGGTCTTCGTCCTGATAAACAGGACTGACCTCATTATCTTTCAATTTTTGAATTTGAGCATATAACTCTGGATCCATTTTAGTGAGTTCAAAATTGTAATCTTGTGTTTCAGGATTGCGCAACTGTCCACCGTCAAATTTGGTTTCTTTCTCATCACTAGCCTCAACAGCTGCCTGAGCGAATGTAATGTCGCCCGAAACAATACTTTGGCGTACTTTTTCAAGTTTTTCTTTTGCAGCCGTAATGGCATCCTTTGTCAATTTAGGCCGCAGTAAAATATGCCTAATATCATATTCCTGACCTCTAACTTTTTCTAATAAAATAATGTGGTATCCAAAATCTGTTTTAAAGGGCTCTGAAATATCGCCTTCTTCCAATGAAAAGGCAACTTCCCTAAATTCTTTGGTCATTCTGGGGCGCTTTTTATTGAGTGTGTATTTACCACCTGTACGCTTGGAGCCAGGATCCTCACTATAAAGCACCGCTTTTGTGGTAAAACTGCTGCCATTCTCTAAAACATCTGTTCTAAATTCTCGCAGGCGATTGATAACTTTATCCGTTTCTTCTTTGCTGGTCTCAGGAAGCACAACAATTTGAGCAACTCTGAGTTCTGTTCCAAAAAGTGGACGTTCCTCTTTAGGAATTGCATTAAAAAATTGCCGAACCTCTTCAGGAGTAACTTCAATTTCTTCAACAACCTTTTGTTGCATTTTTGAAGCCATCTGGCCATTTTTATTAATTTCATACATTTCGTCTCTAAGTTCTTGTTCCGAAGATTTGTTATAATAAGCAATTAGCTTTTCCATAGACCCAATTTGTTCTGCAAAACCCTCTAATTGTTGGTCTACATAGGATCGTATTTCAATATCATTAACTTCAATGCTATCTTGAATGGCATGATGAACATAGAGTTTGTCTTCTAATAATTTCCCAAAAAGCTGACAACGTGAAATATCTTTTGTAGATACACCGCTGGCTTCTAATTGTGCGAATTGTTTATCAATATCGGAGTCTAAAATTACAAAATCCCCAACCACAGCCGCCACACCATCAACCTTGACTAACATAGTGGAATCTTTAATTTTTTCAACAATGACCTCCTCTTTTTGATCTTCAATAATTTCTTGTGCATGGACCGTACCAAGCATCAAAAGGCCAAATACGATAAAACATGATAGTGAATTATTCATAAATTTCAAATTTTTTATTTTTAATAGCATCATCGACAATCTCACTTTTTAATTGATTGACAAGCTTTAGCTTGCGCTTGTTTAAAATAATTTGCTTCAAAGTCGGTAAAGCATAGGCCATCGGTGCTTGACTCCCAATTTCAAGCAAATCTTTAACCTCCATCAAATATAACCCTAATGAATCTTTGAGTTGTATAAAATTTATTTTTTTTAATAAAACTTTATTAAATCCTCTTTGGAGTGGCTTGATTTTAGTAACAACTTGGCTGGACTTTATCCAAACTGAATCGTTTAAAAAAAATGAATTGAATTGTAGTGAAATTGTATCTAAAACAGCTTGGTCTTCCGCGTTGTATCTTCTAAAACGACGTTTAATTTCTTTAGAATTAGGGAGACTTTTATCATGATTGATGTATCTAAGCTTGATCAGGTCTTCCTTGAGAACAAACAACTCCTTATTTTGATTGTAAACTTCCTCAAGTTCTAAATTGGTGATGGTTGTATCCAAATTTTGTTTGACCAAGGCTTCGAGGTAGGCAGATGTATATAAATCACTTTTGTACTGTTGCACCAAAATTTCAAATTCACTTTGTTGCTTCACCTCTAAGTTGATTTTTGCGCCATCCTGTAACAGTTGCTCGGTAGCCCAATTATTAATAACATTTTGAATTTGTATCAAACTGTCTTGTTGGGATAGGCCTTCAAATAAAGCAATATCTATATCGTCAAGAGTTAAAAAACTACTATTGACACGAGCGATTAAATCCTTATTGTTGGGCTTCAAAGTCAGGTCACAGCTAAAAATAAGCAGAAAACATAAACTAAAGAGTCTAGAAAGCATCATTCGGTTTTAATACTTTTTTTTAAATCACTAAGTATCTTCTCATTGATGACAATCGGGTATTTATTTCTTAATGTTTCAAGCCATTTGGACTCTAAAACACTTTGATACTTGGAAATGACAGCACCTTTAGCATCCTCAAATGATAGTATTTGTGGAGTTTCAATATTACTAATATTCAGTAAGACATAGTTATCGTCCAAGCTGTAGATTTCAGAAATTCCCTTATTGAAAACCATATTTTTAGGAATTAACGGGCTGTCTATCTCAAAATCACCACTACTAAAAATTAAAGCTTGATCACGTTCGTTTAATTTTTGAGAGATGGCATCAGTTGAAAAGCCTTGACTCCACATTTTTTTGACGGCCTTCAGTTTCTTTTTTTTGTTAGAACGTGCAATGGTAGCTGTAATTTTGCTGTTTGACTTAAACTTAGAAGTATTTTCGTTGTAATATGATTTTAAACCTATTGAGTCTAATTGAGCGCCTTTCCATATTTTATTTTCCATGATGTCAAATAACAACAGACCTTCTTCATATTCTTTTAAAACATTAGCATAATCTTCATTTTCATTAATGAGGTTATTTTTCTTATACTGAAAAAGGTTGTTTCCAAGAAAAAGTGCATATTGATTTGAAATGAATTTTGATTTTCCAGTTGAAGCCTTGAAAGAACGTTTGTTTTTATTTAATAAATCTAAAAAGTCTCTATATGAGAGTTCTTGAGATTCTATTTTTAAGAAAACTTGAGGTTCCATGGAAGCCTCTACCTCCCAAGTGTCATCAGCATCATTTTTTTGGATTTTCGCAACCACTGATTCTAGACTGGGTTGGCTAATCGTGTACTGTTGTTTCAACTTTTCTAGCATCTTTTGACGAATGACCTTAGAACGCGCATCCCGCTTGACTTTCTGCTCTAAATCAACTTTGATTTGTTCATAGGGCTCAACAGGGGTTTTTGAAATGAGCTTTAAAATATGCCAACCAAATTGGGATTGTATGGGTTCTGAAATAGCACCAATTTCTTTTAACCCAAAAGCAGTATTAACAAAAATTTCAGACCTTATATCTCCAGATTTAAAGGGATTCATCACCCCACCCTTGGCTGCAGAACTTTTATCATCGGAAAACTGCTTGGCCAAGCTTTCAAAAGAATCTCCTTCTTGAATTGATCTGAAAATTTCTTTTATTCTGTTCTCAGGAACTAAAGTGCTGTCTTTTTGATTGTTAGCAATCATAATGTGTGCCACTTGAACTTTACCTTTTGAAGGTCTTTTATCCAATACCTTAACGACATGATATCCGAATTGGGTCCTAAAAGGTTTTGATGTTTGTCCTAATGGCGTATTGAAAGCAGCATTTTCAAAATCATAGACCATCTTGAAAGCAGAAAAATAACCTAAATCTTCAACAAAGACAGATTTACCGTCGTGCAATGCAGTACGAAGACTTGTGAAATCTTCTTTGACCATACGAGATCTTAACGCTTTAATTTTCTCATATGCAGCGAGCGTATCTTGGCCAGGTTGAATGCGCACCAATATATGATGTGCTTTGACTTCACTGGTAGTACGATTGTAGGCTTCTTTTACAAGGGTTTCTGTAACTTCTTTATCGGTGGTGTAAGCTTTCGAAAGTTGATTTTTGTAACTTTCAAATTCTTTCTTATAACTATCCTTTTTATCAAAACCAAGCGTCCGGGCTTCTTTTAATTTTAGTTTATAATTGGTGTAAAGATTGAGATAGTAGTCAATATTTTTTTGACTCTCGTCCTGAACCAAATCAATGTTTTTATTGTAAACCCTTAAAAATTCTTTAACTGAAATGGTCTCACCTCCGATGGTCATCAGGTTTTCTGAATCAATAGATTGGGCAATGGTGAAATTTACGGATCCAACTAAGAGGTTTAAAACTAGGAAAAATCTGATCATATTTATTTGATTTTTTGGGATAACAAACTTATAAAAAATTGAACAATTTGCAATAGGATGCAATATTGAAAACTTTAATTATCGAGAATAATTAGGTGCCTCTTTTGTGATCATCACATTGTGGGGGTGACTTTCATTAATTCCTGAGGAAGTGATTTTAACAAATTGACCGGTTTCTTTAAGTGTATTGATATCCTTAGCCCCGCAATAACCCATGCCAGCTCGAATGCCTCCTACAAACTGATGAAGACTCTCAAAAAGCTCCCCTTTGTAGGGCACACGCCCAACAATTCCTTCAGGAACAAGTTTTTTAATATCGTCTTCAACATCTTGAAAATAACGGTCCTTACTGCCTTCTTTCATCGCTTCTACAGACCCCATACCTCTGTAGGATTTAAATTTTCGACCTTCATAAATAATAGTTTCTCCTGGAGATTCTTTTGTGCCTGCTAAGAGTGACCCCAGCATGACACAGTCTGCACCCGCTGCCAAGGCCTTTGGAATATCGCCTGTATAACGAATGCCTCCATCGGCAATAACCGGAATCCCTGATCCTTTAAGCGCTTCGGCCACTTCTAAAATAGCAGAAAACTGTGGAAATCCAACCCCAGCAACCACACGTGTTGTACAAATCGAGCCTGGTCCAATACCAACTTTTACTGCATCTGCTCCTGCTTTAACCAAGTATTCTGCTGCTGCAGCAGTGGCAATATTTCCTACTACCACATCGAGACCTGGAAACTTAGCTTTAGTGGTTTTCAAAACATCGACTACGCCTTTGGTATGGCCATGGGCAGTGTCAATAACAATGGCATCAACTCCAGAGTTAACCAATGCTTGGGTCCGTTCCAAAGCATCGCCAGTAACTCCAATGGCAGCAGCCACGCGAAGGCGACCATATTGGTCTTTGTTAGAAATGGGTTTTTGGGTGAGCTTTGTAATGTCTCTAAAAGTAATCAGACCGATGAGTTTATTATCATTATCAACTACTGGCAACTTTTCTATTTTATTTTTCTGAAGAATCACCTCGGCTTGTTGAAGCGAAGTTCCTTCAGACGTAACCACTAAATTTTCAGAGGTCATGACCTCTGTAATCGCACGCTGATTGTTTTTTTCAAATCTCAAATCTCTGTTGGTAACAATCCCTTTCAAAACGTAATTTTTGTCCACAATTGGAATTCCACCAATGCGGTGCTCTTTCATGCTCTTTTTAGCATCCATAACGATGGCATCCAATTGAAGTGTAACAGGATCTATAATCATACCACTTTCTGCACGTTTTACTTTACGCACCTCAATGGCCTGCTGTTCTATGGTCATATTCTTGTGTAACACCCCAATACCACCTTCACGAGCAATGGCAATGGCCATGGCACTTTCAGTAACGGTATCCATGGCTGCGGAAACGATGGGAACATTGAGTTCAATATTTTTAGAAAATTTAGTTGTAATGCTGACTTCCCGGGGTAAAACCTCCGAAAAAGCAGGTATCAGAAGAACATCATCGTAGGTGAGCCCTTCGCCAATAATTTTAGAAAGATGTGATTGCATTGCAATTAGGTTTAATTGCATGCAAATTTAAGGTTTTTTATTCTATTAACTATTGTGTGTTTTTAAAATCCTTAGAAAGTGGTTTCATTTTCATTAGCATTGTACGAATAATTAAAGGTATAATGGCGTGCGTTTTCAGCAACAGATTCATCTAAATCTTTATAATAACTTAAAATTTCAACCTTAGCATATTTAAAGTCATGTGTCCTAATAACCAATGTTTTCCCTGGAATAGGGAGAATTAAATGTTCTGGGGGACCTGTATAGCTATACCAACCATTTCCGCTTCCTGTAGGAATAGCCAAACCTTCTTCTAAAGAATCTTGAGTAAAATCGCTTACAACAACAGATGTCACTTCTGAAAACGGCAGACTTTTAATGTAAGCCGCTGCGTTACCATTGCGCTCTGGCTCGTCCGCATCGCCTGTAGATGTACCGCCATTAACGATAATTGTTGTCCCTCTAAAGGCAATATCCCATTGGGTATCGCTTGTAGTCACTGAAGCCGTAGCAAAATCAAACTTTGTGTAGCTGCCGCTGGAGGGTTCTTGGCCTTGACCGCCTGTCATCGGTGCATGTAAGTTGGTAATTTGTGAATATTGATCAGCTGGCAAGGGGCTTCCTTCATCGTCATTACAGGAAGTAAAAACAAAAACAGACAAGAAGATCAGAGTTTTATATGTATTGTATGATTTCATTACTATTGTATTTATTATTAAAAATTTATAGTCACATTTCCATAAACAATCCTGCCAGCAATATTACTGATATTTTGAGGGTCATTAAAATCTAAAAAATTATCCATTCCAAAACCCAGTTTGTAATGTTCAAAAATGGTTTTATTAATTGCAAAATCAAAAATTGAATAGCCAGAAACAAATGTATCGTAAGCATCTAAATAACCATTACCATTGTTGTCATAAAGCCCAAATTTACTTCTATACGTAGCTCTTATGTTACTGTCCAAATTCCATTTTTTCATGTGATAAGAAAGCTTAAAATTGAGCATATGCCTAGAGCGGTTTAACAAGCCAAAATAATCTTTCTTTGAAAGCACAAAAGCGGGCGATGTAGGGGTTAACCTTGCAAATACTTCACCATTTTTGAAAGCTTGAATGGCTTTTTTGTCTTTTGCATACAACAATTGATAGCCAGTTGTAAGTACGGTGTTTTTATTAAATTTTAAGTTGGCATTGAGTTCGAGTCCTTGGGTATAAATCTCGTTTACATTATAATAACTAAAAACGTTTTGGCCATTAGTTTTTCTGGCGATTACTCTAGTGTCAATAAGGTTCGAGATTTCATTTCTAAATAAGTTCAAATTGATTTTGAGTTTTGAATCGATTTCTAGATCAATTCCAAAATTATATCCAATTGAACGCTCAGGTTTTAGGTTGCCCTCAAACCCACTTAGAGGCACCAAAAGGTTCGCAATATCGCCATTGGCTTCTAACTCGGGGATAATTGTGGTTACAGCATTATACCCCAAAACCGTGTAGCCTACAGTTGCATTTGTAAAATCAAAATATAATTGTCTGAAATCGGGGGTTTTAAATCCGTAACTTACAGAACCTTTGACAGCCAGTTTATCATTGAATTTATAGCGTACAGCCGCTTTGGGGCTAAGTTGAGATGCGTATTCATTATGTCGATCAAAACGAAGGCCTAGAATCAAATTGAATTCATCGTTTTTTTTGTACTCATATTGAGAATAAAGATAGGATGAATTAAACTTGGGGTTTTCAAAAAAGTCTGTTCTTTGCAAGCTTTCGAATTGCATCCCTACCCCAGCGATAAATGAATTATGTGTATTCGGCTTAAAAACAGTTCTGAATTCAGGTCTTGAAAAACGTTGTTTAAAATCGCTGTATGAGAACAAATTATCTGCTGCATCATTTAAAAATTCTTCTGCCTTGTAAGTAGTGGTGTAGAATTCGAATTGATTGTGCCAACTTTCATTGAATGTAAATTCTAATTTTGAATGAAAATTCCATTCATCAATTTGACTCTCTCCATTATAGCTGCTGGCACTCGCGACATTGTCTTGTACTTGGCGGTAGAGCCTGCCAGAAACGAAGAGCTTGACTTTTTCTGAAAACTCATAATTAATTTTAGTGTTAAAGGTATAATTGTGAAAAGGCTCAACAGTATTGATATCGTCTGAATCTACCAAATCGTATCCCTCATTAGAAAAACGATTGACAAAAGCATAAAGCCCAAGTTTGTCTTTTTTATAACTGAGTTCTGTATTCAAGTCATTTGAACTAAACGTACCTCCACGGTAATAAAAACGGCCTGTAAAACCGGTCTTAGGGGTTTGCGTTATAATGTTAACAATACCAGCCAAAGCTTCATTGCCATAAAGGCTAGAAGAGGGCCCTTTTACAATCTCAATTTGTTTGATATTGCCTACTGTAACCCTAGACAAATCTAAAGTGCCTGCAGAACGCCCTATAAGCGGTACACCGTCAATTAAAATTAAATTGTATTGGCTATCAAGCCCCTGCATTTGAAGGCCTTGTACGCCACCAAAATCAGGAACCATTAGCAAGCCTGTTTGCTCCTCAAGAATATCATTGAGGCGAATGGAATTTGCAGCAGCAATCGCCTTGGCTGAAATCAGTTGTATTGGCAAAGGTATTGAAGTCAATTGCCGTTTGGTGCGGGTAGCAGAAATGATAACTTCATTAAGATTTTCAACTGCTGTCGAGTCCATAACAACTTCAGTTGGAACTTGGGAAAAAAGCCATTGCGTACCGCAGAATAAAATTAATAAAGAAAGCCTTGGAAAATGCATTAACTACAGTTTGTATTGGACCGTGAGATAAAAATTTCGAGGAGCAGAAGGAATGATACCTGGACCTGGGTAACCTGTTGCACGTCTAGTAAAATACGCATTATCCAGAAGATTGTTTACACCTGATTCAAACTGAAATGCACCCCATTTATAGGAACATCCAAAATCTAAAATATCATAAGCAGGAATCGCGCCAATGACACCACTTAAATTCCCCTCAGTGGCATTGGTAGCATCTGTAAATTGGTCTGATAGATAAGAATATTGGAGATTGGCGGTGAAATCTTTATAAGATAACTTAAATCCAGTTTTAAAATTAACTCTGGGTACAAACTCTACACGATTCCCAACAATTCCATTGGCTTGACTTTCCGTATATTTAGAATCAATAAGTGAGGTGTTAAAAAACACATTGGATTTCAACTTGCCGTCAAAATTAAAAATTTCATTAAGATTAAAATCCAACAGGCTTTCAAATCCAAAAATTCTTGCTTTTCCAATATTCCCGCGCTCGGACCGTACATTTCCATCAGGAAAAACTTTCTGTAAAAACCCAATACGGTCATCATAAAGTAATGAGAATACACTAATGTCAAAAGAAATGTAATTTTTGAAAACTCCGCGCGCGCCCAAATCCATTGTTGCACCTTTTTCATCGGTGATATTGGGGTTAATCACAAAGGCTGGGTTGATGATGCTGATGTCTGCAAAAGTCACTGACCTATAGTTTTGAGATAAGTTGCCATATAATTCCAAGGAAGTATTGGGTTTATAACTGGCGCCAATACCCAACAAAACAAAGGAACGTTCACGTGTTTCGTCGTAAAAATCAGTTTCATTTAGGATGACATTGCCAGCACCGTCTAAATTTATGCGTTTGCTGTAGCCTTGACTTTCCGTCTTAATGTACTCGAACCGAAACCCTGGGGTGATTGAGATTTGATCATTTAAGTAAATTAATTGTTCGCCAAAAACAGCGGTGTTAAGATTTGGATAAGTATAATCGGATTGGGCAGGATAGTCAATGTATTGTTGGGATTGAAAACTAAAATTAGAGTCCGATCCGCTGCTGCCTGGACCTTGTTGGCCTGTATTGTTGGCCTTGTAAAACTTAACGCCCAAAAGCGCCGTAGCATTTTTATTTAACAGTTTATAGTTGTGAATCAATCGCGACTCAAAACCATAATTTTTAAAATCGCCTTTGATGAGGTCTCGCGCTTCAAAAGAATCTACTTGATCGACTCTATTGGTCCTAAAACCAAGGGCATCTCTGGTCGCATCAAGTCCAAAAAAATTAAAACTGAATTTTGTGCTTTCTGAAAATTCGTGGGTTACTTTGGCATTGTAAAGCAACCAATTGATGGCAAACCAATTTCTGGATCTATTGCTTTGATAGGGATCATTGTCAAACATTGCATCGTTCAAGCCTCCGGCTTGCTTTGCCAGATAGTTTAAATACGTTATTTCACCTGATATCTCTGTTTTGTCTGAAAGCTTATACACCAATTTTAAATACATATTCCTGGACGAAAAATTAGAGTTGTCTCTAAAACCATCTCCTTCTTTGTAATTAAAAAACGCATAATACCCAAGCTTGTTTTTAGTTCCACTAAGGCTTGTGAAGTTTGTATAAAGATTGTTGCTGCCCAGGGTGTTTCGTGTTTGGACTTCCAACAAACGGTTGGGATTGGGAGCTTTCATTTTAAAATTTACCAAGCCGCCAAACTGTGTACCATATTGTAGGGAGGCCGCCCCGCGAACAATTTGAATTTCTGAAAGGGCTTCGGATGCAGGGGTATAATAACTCTCGGGATAGCCCAATACATCCGCACTGATGTCATAGCCATTTTGACGGGTATTAAAATTTGAGGTTCGGTTGGGATCTAGACCACGTCCGCCAATATTGAGTTGTAGTCCAGCATCGTCGTTTTGATAAATATTCAGCCCCGCAATTTGGCTGTATATTTGTCGGGCATTATTGGTGGCAAGATTTGCAAAAATATTATTCATAACGACCACCTCATTTTTTTTACCAGCGTAAATGGCCATTTCTTCTACATCAGCCATGCGTTTGACTGAAAAATATTGTTTTTTTACCACAGCCAGTTCAACAGATGACAACTGCTCTGTAAGTGGTTCCAAAACAACCTTTAACTCAAGGTTCTTGGAAGTATTTATGGTTGTCTTAAAAGGTTTGTAGTTATAGGAAAAATAGATCAAATCAAGGCTGTCTTTGTCTGCGACAAAGGCATAAGCGCCTTTGATATCGGTGGTTGTCAGCAATTGCCCAAATCCTGAAAAAATCTCAACAGATGCGATGGGCGCTTCTGTGAATTTATCGAAAACAGTTCCCGAGACTTCGGATTGCCCGAACGATAAAAGATTTGAAAGCACTAATAAATAAATAATTTTAAAATCCTTTAATCTCATCTTTAAAAGGTTTAATCCAGTGTTTGTGTTTGAACGATTCTTTTTGCATTAGCAAATCGATTTCAG
>PAQB01000030.1 GCA_002709185.1 Flavobacteriaceae bacterium | reverse complement strand
TCACTGCCAAATTCTACATAATCGTTGTAGGCAATGACCTCAGCGCGAATAAAACCTTTTTCAAAGTCTGTGTGAATGACTCCAGCGGCCTGTGGCGCCAAGCTACCAATAGGGATGGTCCAAGCTCTAACTTCTTTAATACCTGCTGTAAAATAAGTTTGAAGTTTTAATAGCTTGTAAGCCGAGCGAATTAATTTAGCTGATCCAGGTTCTTCCAATCCAATATCTTCTAAAAACAATTGGCGCTCTTCAAAGTCATCCAGTTCATTGATATCAGCTTCGGTACCCACAGCAAGCACCAAAACTTCGGCATTTTCTGGGGCCACTGCTTGTTTGACTTGATCTACATAATTATTACCACTAACAGCGGCTTTTTCATCCACATTACAGACATACATTACAGGTTTTGCTGTAATGCATTGTAAAGGCTTTACAATGGCCGTATAATCATCCTCAGACAATTCGAGGCTGCGAACAGAAGCACCCGCTTCTAAATGGGCTTTTATGATTTCTAAGACCGCGGCTTCTTTTTGAGCCTCTTTATTTCCTGTTTTGGCAGTACGTTTTACCTTTTCAAGTTTTTTTTCAACCGTTTCTAAATCTTTCAACTGCAGTTCCATATCGATTGTTTCTTTGTCACGCAGAGGGTCTACACTACCATCGACGTGTACAATATTATCGTTATCAAAACAACGCAACACATGCAAAATAGCATCTGTTTCACGAATGTTTCCTAAAAATTGATTACCTATCCCTTCGCCTTTGCTGGCACCCTTTACAAGGCCTGCAATGTCAACAATCTCAACAGTAGCGGGTACCACCCGTTCGGGGTTGACCAAGCCTTCTAAGGTTGCGATTCTTGGATCTGGCACATTGACCACACCGATGTTTGGTTCGATGGTGCAAAAAGGAAAGTTCGCACTTTGCGCTTTGGCATTTGACAAACAATTAAAAAGAGTTGATTTTCCAACGTTGGGCAATCCGACAATTCCTGCTTTCATGGTTTTAAATTTCTGGCAACAAAAATACACAAATGATGCTTTAAACAAACCCTTTGTGAGGGATTAGTTTGAAGGATTTAAATATTCAAATGATTTCTAAACATTCCTTTTTGATGAAATGATAATTCAATGATTAGCAGGGTAGTCAACTATTTAACAGTTATTTAAATGCAACGCATTTAAATGGATAACAGCAATGATATCAAATGTATTGGATTTAATTATTAGCTTAGGAAGTAAAATATTCAAGTTTTGAAGCAAATAATCCTCAAATTGATGATTGGATTCCTAGTTCTTAGCGGTTGCAAAGAGGAGGATTCAACTTTTTCCATCACTCTAGATCAACTGACAGACACCACTTTTTTGTTTGCCTTGGCAAGCTCTGCTGAATCCTGTGGAGTATTGCTTTCAAATGGCGTTAATTGTGCACAAAGCATAACGTTTTCAAGTGCAAATGTTGCTACGGTTATTGTTACTGACATTGTAAATGCTGGCACCTATAGTGTCGATGGAAACATCATCACTGTCACATTACCTAACAGCGATTCGGAAAATCCTATGATTTTTAATGCAAACACTGAAGTCACGGAGTTGATACGAATCTCAGATGGCAGCAATGACATTTGGAAATTAGCTATTGAAGGAATTGATCCTTGGGATCTTTAAATTTTAAAAAAGAGTAGTGTTAAACTTCCAAAAAAACTAGAGAATTAATCCTCTGGATGCATAAAACGCTGTTTTCCTAATAAAACGTTTTCGGTTTCTACATTGGCCTCATCAGAAACACAGCAATCAACAGGGCAAACCGCAGCACATTGAGGCTCTTCATGAAAGCCTTTACATTCTGTACATTTATCGGGAACAATAAAATAAAACTCATCGCTGATGGGGATTTGCGGTTCGTCGGCATTGACCTGTTTACCATTTGGTAAAATGATTTGGCCATTCAAACTTGTACCATCTTTATAACGCCAATCATCGGCCCCTTCGTAAATTGCAGTATTTGGACACTCAGTTTCGCAGGCCCCACAATTGATACAGTCTTCAGTGATTATAATTGCCATTATATATTAAAAGTCAATTTATTGTATAAATTTGCAACAAAATTAAAGCCAAAATTACGGTTTAACAAATTATGAATCATAAAAAAACTATAATTCAGTCTCTTGTAAGCTTGGGAGCGTTTATGGCTCAATTCTCAACCCCTACGCCAAAAAAATCCAAAAAAGTACTGCATAACAATATTTTTTTCGATGGATTCAAACACCAATTAAAGCTCGCAAATGAATTTAATGGATGGTTTACTAAAGTGAACCTTTGTTTCGCCTTAAAACAATGGTCAGAATTGCTTCAAAAACAGCCACTAGAATCATGGCTAGCGCCATATGAAACCCCAGCAAAAATTCCAAAAACGATTGCCATTGTTATGGCGGGCAACATTCCGCTTGTAGGTTTTCATGATTTCATTGCCACTTTGATTTCAGGCCACAGCATTCTGGTCAAACAATCTTCAAACGACCGCCATCTTTTGTCCTATTTAGCAACCTACCTAACGCATTTAGAACCGCATCTAAAATCCAAAATTAAATTTACCAACGAAAAACTTCAGAATTTTGATGCAGTAATTGCTACCGGCAGTGACAATACAGCGCGTTATTTTGAGGCCTATTTTAAAAATAAGCCATCAATAATTCGTAGGAATAGAAATTCAGTTGCAGTTTTAACTGGTAAGGAATCGGAAGCCGATCTAAAAGCTTTGGCAGAAGATGTTTTTAGATATTATGGCTTGGGATGCCGCAGTGTTTCCAAGTTATTTGTTCCCAAAGATTATGATTTTGATAAGTTTTTTAAGGCTGTTTACGATTGGCATATCATAATGAATAGTGCTAAATATGCCAACAATTACGACTACAACAAAGCAGTATATATAATGAGTGAATTCGATTTGATTGAAAATGGTTTTCTAATGCTCAAGGAAGATACCCGCTATGCTTCGCCTATTGGGACTTTATTTTACGAGTTTTATGAAGACTTAGAATCATTGAAACTTAGAACTAAAGCCGATGCGTCTCAAATACAATGTGTAGTTTCTAAAAATTTTAGTAAAAATGAAGTATCATTTGGTGCAACCCAACTGCCCAAATTGAACGATCATGCTGATGGGATTGACACTGTTGATTTCCTGTTGAAAATATAACATAACATTATCATTTATTTTGTCACATTTTCAATAATTAATTCGGACATTTACGCCTTAACTTTTAAAGGTAAACACCCACCAAATGAAACGACATAATTTTAGCGCAGGCCCCTGCGTTCTACCACAAGAAGTACTTGACAAATCTGCCCAAGCCATCATGGGCTATGACAATGGGCTCTCACTTATAGAAATTTCTCACCGCAGTAAAGCTTTTGTAGACGTTATGGAAAATGCACGTGCACTGGCACTTGAACTGCTCGGACTTGAAGGCATGGGTTACAAGGCATTATTTTTACAAGGAGGTGCAAGTACCCAATTTTTAGCAGTGGCACTCAATTTACTAGAAAAACGCGCAGCCTATTTAAACACTGGAACATGGAGTGACAAAGCCATTAAAGAAGCCCGTATTTTTGATGATATATTGGAAGTTGCATCTTCTAAGGATGCCAATTACAATTACATCCCTAAAGGATATGACATACCTACAGACCACGATTATTTCCACTGTACTTCTAATAATACCATTTTTGGAACGCAAATTAAAGACTTTCCAGATTGTGATATTCCTATGGTTTGTGACATGAGCAGCGATATTTTTTCAAGAACTATCGACTTCTCAAAATTTGGGTTGATATATGCAGGTGCACAAAAGAATATGGGCCCAGCAGGTACCACATTAGTAGTCGTTCAAGAAGATATTTTAGGAAAAGTATCCCGTAAAATCCCTTCCATGATGGATTATAAAGTCCATATTAGTAAAGGCAGTATGTTTAATACGCCCCCGGTTTTTCCAGTTTATACTTCTATGCTGAATTTGGAGTGGCTAAAAAATAAAGGCGGTATTGCGGCCATTGAAAAAGAGAATGAAAAGAAAGCCCAACTCATTTATTCTGAAATTGACTTAAACCCACTTTTTGATGGCTTTGCTGCCAAGACAGACCGATCAACGATGAATGCGACCTTTACCTTGAACAATGACGATCTTAAGGAGAGTTTTGACACCATGTGTCAAGAAGCAGGCATCAATGGTTTGAATGGCCACCGCAGTGTGGGTGGCTACAGAGCCTCCATGTACAATGCTTTGACGCTTGAAAGCGTACAGGTCTTGGTAGAAATTATGAGTGAATTAGAACGAAAAGCATAAATAACCATGAAAATACTAGCAAATGACGGCATTTCAGCAAATGGCGTTGAAGAATTAGAAGCTGCTGGATTTGAAGTCAGCACAGTCACAGTTGCCCAAAAACAATTGGAAAATTACATCAATAAAGAAGGCATTGTAGCACTACTTGTAAGAAGTGCTACAAAAGTCCGTAAAGATTTAATTGACGCCTGCACTAGCCTTAAAATCATTGGACGTGGCGGAGTTGGGATGGATAATATTGATGTAGAATATGCTCGCGAGAAAGGTTTACATGTGATCAACACGCCTGCAGCCTCTTCGGAATCCGTTGCAGAATTGGTCTTTGCCCATCTTTTTTCTGGAGTTCGTTTTTTGTATGATTCCAACCGAAACATGCCCTTAGATGGAGATTCTAAATTTAAAGTCCTGAAAAAGGCCTATGCAAAAGGCACTGAATTAAGGGGTAAAACTTTGGGGGTGATTGGATTTGGACGCATTGGTCAAGCCACTGCTAAAATAGGCTTAGGCCTCGGCATGAAAGTCATTGCACACGACCCTTTCATGCAAAAAGCCACCGTGACAGTACCGTTTTTTGACGGCCAATCGGTGAACTTTAATATAGACATTGAAAGCAAAGAGACGGTTTTAAAAGAAGCAGACTTCTTGTCATTACATGTACCGGCGCAAAAAGAGTTTGTCATTGGCGCTGCCGAAATTGAATTGATGAAAGAGGGTGCTGGTCTTGTCAATGCCGCTCGTGGAGGTGTGGTAGATGAAGTGGCCATGGTGGAGGCCTTAAAATCTGGAAAATTAGGCTTTGCAGGCATAGATACTTTTGAAAATGAACCCACTCCTACGGTGCAAGTCTTAATGACACCAAACGTGTCCCTAACCCCTCATATTGGAGCGGCAACCACGCAAGCCCAAAAGCGAATTGGCTCTGAGTTGGCCACACAAATCATTTCCATATTGAAATAGAATTTATTTATTTTTTTTGAAATCTCAACCTCTTCTATGTTGGGATTTTTTATATATTTGTATTGAACAAAACCTTAAATCTGTTCCTTAATACATGAATGACCTGCGACCCATCATCAATTTTATTACCATTTGATTATTATGTCTCTTTCTTGAGCTATGATAATCTTGTAATAAGGTTTTAAAATACTTTGTTTTAATCCTCTCAAAATAAAATTAATACAGCAGTTCTTAGCTTTATAGACCAATTTCAATAGGATTTGGTTTATAGCCGTTTTTAGCAGAATATATTTAGGACAAACATAATAAAACAAGATGTATAAATTAAAATACACCATACTCTTTCTAACCACTATTTCATTGTCATGCTCAGAAGTAAGCAAAGAAAAAATTGTAGAAAACGCCAATAACAGCTTAACGATATACAATATTGACACAAAGGATAAATTTTATCCATCTCATATACATAGTGATAAAGATCGTAGCAGCTTATTTTGGGAGAAGCCCGACGGAACAATTTTAAAAATAAGTGAAAGAAAACAAGAAATATCCGCGTTGATATTCGATAAAAAAAGAAACGCTGTCATCTACAGTCAATCCCAATATGTGAGTAAAATTCCCAAAATGCTCGATCCCTTCATACCCAATTTGCCATATCGCTTCTCAGATTATAAAATACTCGCCTATAATCTTGAAAAACAATCTACAAAAGTGCTGGTAGATTTACCAAGCCAAAATATTATTGGTGTGGTTATAAGGATTGGCATTTTAGACAATGGAAAAAAAATAGCGTTTCAAACACACTATGGAGACATCTATATTTCTGAAATTGATAGCCCAAAGGAAGTGGTTAAATTTATACCACAAGTTCACTTTCCAAACCAGTTGAAATTTATGGGATTATGGGGTATGGAAACCGATGGTAATGAATGTATTATATTTAAAGCGATGAGCGGATTTGTATCAAGGGAAGATCAAACACGTGTGTATAACAGCTATAAATACAACATTAAAACACACCAAGTCATTAAAACAACGAACAACCCATTTTTTTATGGAGGATAAGCATTGATATTAGCTATAGAAAAGAACATTATAATGTCAAATAAAAGCCAATCGCCCATTGTGAGAGCACCTGAATTTAATATCGATCAATGGATTGATAAAAATGGGATTAAAACAAAACCTATAAAATTATCAGATTTTAAAGGGAGATTTAAAGTATTACTGTGTTTTCAAAGTTGGTGCCCAGGATGTCACAGCAAAGGTTTGCCCCATTTAAAAAAGATGGTAGAGGCTTTAGATGGCTCTGAAAAAATAACTTTCTTGGCAGTGCAAACTGTCTTTGAGGGTTACCACACCAATACTTATCAAAAGATTATTGATATCCAAAAACATTACAACTTAAAAATTCCGTTTGGGCATGATGCCGCTAAAAATGGGCAGTCAAAAAGTCAGTTTATGACGAATTACAAAACAGGCGGTACGCCCTGGTTTATTTTTATTGATAGACATGATAATATCGTTTTTAGCGAGTTTTATCTAAAGCCAGATGTTGCCATAGAATTCTTAAAATCGTTATAAAAATAATTAATTAAAGATGTTGAAATTATTCGGATCAATGGAATGCCACAAGACAAACTATTACAAATCATTATTAGCTGATATGAGATTACCCTATGAGTTTTTAGACGTTGTGCAAAATAAAAAAAATGCCGAAGCATTAAAGCGTCTTTACAAAAGTGAAAAACTAAATTTCCCAACCCTAATCATTGGAGAAAAAAGATTAAGGAATCCAAATAAAGAAGAACTGCTTAAATGGATAAATAAAATTAATACCCCAAATTATGAACATAACTCAAGACAAGAAAAAACGTAAATTTACCCTTTCATTAGATGGAGAATCTGCAACCATAAGCTACAAAATTGAAAAGAAAAATGCTTTCCTTACATACTCTAATGTTCCAGATAGTTTCAGAGGGCGTGGTATTGGTAAATTTCTTGTTCTGAAGATCTATGAAAAATTAATTGAAGAGGGTTACAACCCCATTCCTATTTGCCGATATTTAAAGGCAGTTATACGCAACAATATCAACTCCCAAGAAATTTCAACAAAATAACAATGAAAAATATTTCCTACAAAAACATCCGATTTAATCCTGACATTACTCCTTTTCATGATTTGGCTAAGGCCATGGCCAAAGCTTTTGGCCACTCCGCAGAGTTAGAAATAGATAAGGAATTAGCACAATTATTACGACTAAGAGTAGCGCAAAATAATGAATGTGCCTACTGCGTAATTTTACATGCCAAGATAGCCAGAGAAGTAGGCATATTAGAATCAAAAATCGACAACATTTCTTCATGGTACAATAGTGATTTATTTATAGAGGCTGAAAAAGTGGCCTTAGCTTATACTGATGTTCTATCTTATGGCAAATCCAAAGACTTTCAAAAATACCATCAAGACTTAGAAAAATATTTTGACGAAATACAAATCGCACAAATAGCAGCAGTTATTATCAACATGAATCTGTGGACACGATTAAAGCTTGCCCAAGGTCAAATCCCCGAAATCACTTAAAGAGATAACTATGAATTGGTATTTACCCATTACCATCATCCCAGGATTGGGAATGCTGATCCTCTCAACCGTAACGCAATTGCTAAATCTAAGTACAGAAATCAACAGTTTATTGAGTAAAAAATGTTCAGAATTCCAACATCATATTTCAGCAAGAAAGATAAAACAACTTGGATTATTGACAAGAGCAAATGCCTTACTATACTTGGCTACAGGGATGTATGTATTATCAGGAATTTTGGGAATCGTGTTAGCAAGTGAATCCCTAAAAAGTCTTCCAAGTATGACCTTATACATTGGCACTTTATTTGTTTTTGTGGCGATAACTCTCTTAATTACTTACGCTTTTAGAGCTATTAGAATACGTAAAGATCAATTTGTTAATTACCAAAAACAATATAAATATCTATTAAAACACAATATCAAGAATAAAAAGTAATTATTGGATTTACAATATTTTAAAAATTCAATGACTACTATTATTTTTTTAAATTTTTAAAACTTAAATAAAATAAATCTATGTCAATTATAAATAACCTACTTGGAAGCGATTCAGGAGAATTGTTAATCAAAGGCCTTTCCAGCCAGATCGGTCAATCAAAATCTCAAACCAATCATCTAATGAGCATGGCCATCCCTGTGCTTCTTAAAGCCATGCAACGCAATTCAAATTCAAAAGAAGGTGCTTCTGGATTGCTGTCAGCAATCTCTAACAAACACGATGGCAGTATTTTAAATAAACTGGAAAATGTATTTACTGGAACTGAATCTACTGACCTAGAAAAAGACGGTGAAAAGATTCTTGGTCATGTATTGGGCCAACGTCAGCAAAATATTCAAAATGCGCTCAGTATTCAATCGGGCATAGATAATACATCCGTTTCACGTGTTTTAAAAATGGCGGCACCCGTTGTTATGGGCCTATTAGGGAAACAACAACGCGAACAAAATGCTTCAAATACAGATGAGAATGGGATTTCTAATACTTTAATGAGCCTAGTAGGTGCTGCTTCAGAAAATAACAATCAAAGCTTCTTTGAATCTATTTTAGATGCTGATAACGACGGGTCTATAATTGACGATGTTGCAGACGTCATTAGTGGCAAAAAAAAGAATGGAATTGCTGGTGTTTTTGGGAAATTGTTTAACAAAAATTAAATACTTAAGATTCTATAATGTGCTATATTTGTGCACATGAAAAAACACATCAACACATTCAAATCTAATTGGGAAATCAGTAAAAATTGGCAGCTCCTCTACCCTATTATTGGGATTGTTGGATCTTGCTATTTGGGGCTAAAATTTAGTGCTAAGGTATTGGAAAACCCATATTGGTTAAGTGTTCTAATTGGACTTTCTATGGGTTTAGTTTTTATGCAGTTTTGTGTCTTTTGCATCAAGAAACTAGAAAATAAATGGGTCGTTGATTCCCGTTGGGAATTGATTCGAATTTTTATCGTTTTTGCACTAACCGGCTCCTCCTCTGTTTATCTTGGTCGCCCATTCATTAAATTAGTTGGAATTTCAAATGAAAATCTAAACCCCTTTCTCTATTGGTTTCTTTTTATTGCCATAAGTCTGATATTCTATCAAATTCTCTTGGTTTTTTGGGGTTGGCTTCTTGGTCAGTTTAACTTTTTTTGGGCCTTTGAGAAAAAAATGCTGTCTCGCTTTGGGCTCAAATATTTTCGAAAATAATATTTATTACTCAGACGTTTTTTTGTTCAAATAGTAGTTGTAAATCCACATCAATGAGAACGTTGGAACGACATCAATAAAAGGAAGAGCCTCCTCAATAAATACGATGACCCCTGCGATTTTACCCTTTTTACCTGCGTACATTTGGGTCATTATATACGCTGATAATGGGGCCCAAAAGAAATCAAATACAGGAATAAAAAAAGAAACATACCCCAAAGCATCAAACAACAGACCAAGCATGAGTTTTTGATGTTTTTTGAGCAATTTAAGATTCATCTGATTTAAGCTTTTCTTTAAAACGTTTATTCAAGAGTTTTATTTTGGGTGAAATTACAAACTGACAATAAGATTGTTGGCTATTTTGATCGTAATAATCATGGTGGTTTTCTTCAGCATCATAAAAAACATCCAATGGCGCAACTGTAGTTACGATGGGGTCTATAAAGACTTTTGAACTTTCTAAAAACGATATATATTGTTTTGCTGTGTCTTTTTGACTTTCAGAAGTGTAAAAGATAGCAGAGCGGTATTGCGTTCCTACATCGTGCCCTTGTCGGTTCAAAGTGGTAGGATCGTGTGTTGAAAAAAAGACTTCCAAAAGGGATTCGTAAGAAATTTCATCAGAATTGTAATTAATGAGAATGCCTTCGGCATGCCCAGTTGTGCCTTGACAAACCTCACGGTATGCCGGGTGCTTAATAAAACCGCCTGTATATCCAGATTTAACACTAGAGACCCCTTTAAGGCG
Organism: Flavobacteriaceae bacterium; assembly: GCA_002709185.1. The sequence continues at coordinate 13,843 of PAQB01000030.1, read as the reverse complement.
CTTAAAAACTGCTTCGGTACACCAAAAGCAGCCACCACAAAAAATTGCTTGATTCATAACATAAGATTATTGAGAGCACTAAGTTAATAAAAGAAATTTTTAAAATATTAATATTTGATTGTACATCAGGCTTTGATTCTTTAAATTTACAAACATGATTAAAGCCCACAACATTCACAAGTATTATGGCAATCTCCATGTGCTAAAAGGCGTCGATTTGGAAATAAAAAAGGGAGAGGTTGTTTCAATTGTTGGAGCTTCTGGTGCCGGAAAAACAACCTTACTTCAGATTTTAGGCACCCTAGTTTCAGCCTCTAAAAGAGAGGATTTTACACTAGAAATTGATGCTAAGGACATCAATAGTTTAAATGAAAATGATTTGGCGAAATTTAGAAACAATCACCTTGGTTTTATTTTTCAATTTCACCAACTTTTACCAGAATTTACCGCTTTAGAAAATGTATGTATCCCCGCTTTCATCAAAGGAACTTCAGAAAAAGAGGCAAAACAAAAGGCAAAGAAGTTATTAGAGTTTTTGGGTCTAGGCAAGCGGCTTCACCACAAGCCTAGTGAACTCTCAGGAGGTGAACAACAAAGAGTATCGGTAGCTCGTGCGTTAATAAACGACCCATTAGTTGTCTTGGCTGATGAACCTTCTGGAAATTTAGACAGTGCTTCTGCGGCACAACTCCATCAATTGTTTTTTGAACTCAGAACTGCATATGGGCATACTTTTGTTATTGTTACCCACAATGAAGAGTTGGCTGCAATGGCAGATCGAAAAATCACCATGACAGATGGAAAAGTATCAAAATAAATCCTACAATGGCCTAAGTTTTGATACCCTTAAACAATTTTTAGATGCCAAAGTTAAGCAGTACAATCGCATTGAATTTATTGAGAGTGATCCCATCCAAGTTCCGCACTTATTTTCCAAAAAAGAAGATATTGAAATTTCTGCTTTTTTAACAGCTACAATCGCATGGGGCAATCGAAAAAGCATCATTCAAAATGCCAAACGCTTGATGCAACGTATGGACAATGCTCCCTATGATTTTATCTGCTCACACCAAAACAACGATTTGAATGTGTTTGAGGGATTTGTACACCGAACTTTTAATGCCAATGATGTAGTTCAATTTATTAAAAGTTTAAAACATATTTATACGACTTATGGCGGTATGGAATCCGTGTTTTCAAAATATGCAGAAAAAACCGACTTGCAAAACGCAATACACCATTTTAAAACTCATTTTTTTGAAATTGCGCATCTAAAACGGACTGAAAAGCACATCAGTGACCCCTTAAAAAATTCAGCAGCCAAGCGCATGAATATGTTTTTAAGGTGGATGGTAAGGCCCAGTAATTCTGGGGTTGATTTTGGCATATGGAAAGGTTTAAAGACCGCACAACTATCATGTCCACTCGATGTGCATTCAGGAAATGTAGCCAGAAAACTTGGATTATTGAAACGTCATCAAAATGATGCCAAAGCCGTTAAAGAGCTTGATAAAAATCTCAGGACATTTGACCAAACTGACCCTGTCAAATACGATTTTGCATTATTTGGCCTTGGCGTATTTGAAAAGTTTTAAAAAAATTATAGATTTGTACTTCTGATTGTCCTAGATCGTTAATATCTCCAGAAATATTTTAAAGATTTCAATTGTATTTTGACAGCGTTTTTGTCGTAGGGCTTTTGTTTTTTTTAAAAAGCAGCATTAATACCCTATACAATCGAAATGAACTTAATTGAAGCCTTAATTGACATAACAACCATCGTCTTATATGCCTACTTTATCTTTCTTATTCTGATAAAAATCAGAGAATTGGAGATAAAAAAAGGCGTTTTTCATGTATTGACCATTCTTTTTATTACATTTTTAATAAGTAAAATTATAATAAGATATATATAGCCAGAAGATTAATAAACGCTCTTTTTAAAAATTGTTTTGGCTTTTGAATGAAAAAGACTGGAAAATTTTCTTAAATATGAAATATCTTACCGTCTTTGGCTAGCGCTACTTTTTTGAAAACGGTCATCGCTTCATCTTTGAAAGGTTCCAAGTCTTTGTGTCTAGATGAATAATGCCCTAAGATGAGCCGTCCCACTCTTGCTTTATTTGCAATGGTCGCAGCCTGCTTGGCTGTAGAATGCTTGGTTTTTGTGCATAGTGCTGATTGGTCTTCCAGAAAAGTAGATTCGTGGTACAATGCATCTACGCCTCTAATTATTGGAATAATAGCCTCTGAATAAGCCGTATCACTACAAAACGCATAGCGCTTTGGAATGCGGCCATCAGTTGTGACTTCTTCGTTTTTAATAAGAATACCATCCTGATTGTAAACATCAGCGCCCTGCTTTAATTTTCGGTAATAAGCAATATCAATATTTTTAGCTTCGGCGTTTTCAATTAGTAACTTTCTATCAAAAGGCTTTTCTTTGAATAAAAAGCCATTTGTATAGACTCTGTGATCGAGTGGTATGGTGTGAACCTCAACTTTATCATCTTCAAATATACACTCTGAATCCTTGGACTCAAGTTCGTGAAATATCAAGTTGAAATTTGTCCAGGAATTAGATAATTTTAATTGTAGAGTGATAATTTCTTTCAGGCCTTTAGGCCCGTAAATATTTAAGTCTACCTCTCGTCTTAACAATCGAAAGGTTGAAATCAAACCAATCAAACCAAAATAGTGATCTCCGTGCAAGTGAGAAATGAATATATGCTTGATTTGATTAAACTTTAGCTTGTGACGTCTGAGTTCAATTTGAGTACCTTCGCCACAATCAATCAGGAAATGATGCCCACGTGTCTCTAAAACTTGCGAAGTTGTATGCGCAATAATACGCGGGGTGGCACTGTAACATCCAAGAATTGTTAATTTCAATTTTAAGTCGTTTAAAATCCTAAATCACGCTGCATTTCATCCATTTCTATGAGGTCCTTAGCTTCTTGAAGCGTTGGAGCCCATATTAGGGCCTCTGGAAGCTGGTCGGGAACCGCAGTTGGACAAACAATTACAAAAGAACGCTTGCTTTCTTGATGAGACCCAGAAATTTCTAGAATTTCATTAATAAAATTTGTATCTAAAATCTGAAAATCTGCCAAGGAAATAATGACATTTTTAGACTTAATTTTTGGGTATATATTCTTAAATATTTTGAAAAAATCTATTGTGTTGGCTTGATTTTCAAAAACCAATGCAGTGTGGCCTGTAACTTCAAATTTCATTTAAGACTCAATTTTAGAGGCCAATAGATAGGTAACTGCCATTCGAATGGCGACGCCATTTTCGACTTGATCTAAAATAATGGCTTGTTTGGAATCTGCGACCTCGCTGGTAATTTCAACCCCACGATTAATGGGGCCTGGATGCATAATGACAATTTCTTTTTCAATAGAATCTAATAAGTCTTTGGTAAGACCATATTGTTGAGTATACTCCCGAACACTTGGAAAATAACTGACTTCCATACGCTCATTTTGAACTCTTAGCATGTTGGCTACGTCACACCATTGGAGTGCTTTATTTAAATCCGTTTCGACAATAACACCCAATTCGTGAATGTATTTAGGAATAAGCGATTTTGGCCCACAAACCATAACTTGGGCACCCAAAAGTTGTAAAGCAAAAATATTAGACAAAGCAACACGACTGTGAAGGATATCGCCAACAATAACAACTTTTTTATCTTCTACAGTTCCAAATTTTTCTCTAATGGAGTAAGTGTCTAACAGCGCTTGTGTTGGATGCTCATGTGCACCATCTCCAGCATTGATAATGCGTGCATCAACATGCTGTTGTAAGAAAGCAGCAGCCCCTGGTTTTGGATGCCGCATGACAACCATATCAACCTTCATAGATAAAATATTGTTTACCGTGTCAATAAGGGTTTCACCTTTCTTAACAGAAGATTGAGAAGCAGAAAAATTAATAACATCGGCGGACAATCGTTTTTGAGCAATTTCAAAGGATAGTTTGGTTCGTGTTGAATTTTCAAAAAATAAATTGGCGATGGTAATATCGCGAAGGGAGGGCACCTTTTTTATGGGGCGGTTAATGATTTCTTTAAAATGATCTGCAGTTTCAAAAATTAACTGAATGTCTTCTGCTTTCAAATATTTTATTCCTAACAAATGGTCGACACTTAATGTGCTCATAATTATTGTTTTATCAAATAAACATTGTCCTCACCATGCGTTTTTTTCCAATTTACAATGACTTTTTCATTGTCTATAGCATCAACCTGACGTCCTCTGAAGTCGGGCTGAATGGGTAAATGTCTGCTGAACCTGCGGTCAATCAAAATTAATAATTCAATACTGCTAGGCCGCCCATAGGCTTGAATGGCTGTGAGAGCAGCGCGGATGCTACGACCGGTATACAAAACATCATCAACAAAAACCACATTTCTGCCTTCAACAAGACAATCCATTTCGTTTGTGCTGGCTTTTAAAACCTTATTTGAACGTCTAAAGTCATCTCTGTAAAAGGTAATATCAAGACAACCAATTTGCACGTTTGTTATGTTATAATCAGATTGTAATAAGTCCTTTAGCCTGTTGGCCAGGAATTTCCCCCTGGGTTGAAGGCCTATAAGGATGGTGTTAGAAAAATCGCTGTGTTTTTCAATAAGTTGACAAGCCAATCGATGTAGGATAATGTTTACTTCTTTTTGATTCAGTAAAACTTTTTGACTCATGATGTTTTCAACATATTCGAGCGCAAAGGTAATGGAAAAAAATTAAAAATAAGTACGATCCCGCATTTGGGGTCTTGTGACAAAGGAACAAACGGATAATCTATTGATCTCTAGAGCAGGTAATCTGTGCTAATGAAATTAGATTGCTTTTCGTCTAACATTTCTTTTAAAATCCCACTGTTATAAGCATTGTCTTTGGCAGCAACAAACGTACGAATCGAGAACGAACGCAAGGCGTCACGCACACTCAATGTACTAAAAGCAGAGTCTTTTCTGCCGGTGAATGGAAACACATCAGGGCCTCTTTGACAAGAACTATTTAGGTTTACACGGCACACTAAATTGACTAGGGAATCGATAAGGGGGGCTAAGGTCTTGGTGTCTTTACCAAACACACTCACTTGCTGGCCATAATTTGATTCAGCCATGTCATCCAGGGGTTTTTGAATGTCATTAAATGTCATCATCGGGATGACAGGTCCAAATTGTTCCTCATGATATACTTGCATGGATTTATCCACTGGATAAAGTACAGAAGGATAAATATAATTGTCAGTTCTTTGACCGCCTTTTCGATTGAGAACTTTGGCTCCTTTTGAAACAGCATCGTCTACAAGACCTTGGATGTAGTCGGGCTTATTTGGTTCTGGAAGTGGCGTTAACATGGCGCCATCTTCCCATGGATTACCAAAATTAAGCGCATCTACTTCTGCACAAAATTTATCTCTAAAACGTTCAAAAATAGTCTCATGAATGTATAATATTTTAAGCGCCGTACAGCGCTGACCATTAAACGAAAGCGTCCCTGAAATACATTCTTTAACCGCTAAATCTAAATCTGCATCAGGCAATACAATAGCAGGATTTTTTGCTTCTAGTCCGAGGACAATACGAAGGCGGTTTTTCTTGGGATGGGTATTTTGCAATGCATTGGCTGAGTTGCTGTGACCAATAAGGGCTAAAACATCAATTTTTCCAGTTTCCATAAGCGGTGATGCCAAGGTACGGCCCCTTCCAAATAAAATATTCACAACTCCCTTAGGAAAACTGTTTTGAAAGGCTTCCATAAGTGGTGTCAAAAGTAGCACACCAAGCTTAGCAGGCTTGAAAATGGTTGTATTCCCCATTATCAGTGCTGGTATCAATAATGCAAAAGTTTCATTAAGTGGGTAGTTATACGGGCCTAAGCACAATACTACCCCAAGTGGTCCACGGCGAATGTGAGCGTAAACACCAGAATGTTTGTGGAACTTAGCGGCGTTACGGTCTAGTTGTTTATAATCATCAATGGTGTCGTAAATGTAATCCACAGTTCGGTCAAACTCTTTTTCTGAGTCCTTTAAATTTTTGCCTATTTCCCACATTAAATATTTGACCACTTCTGCACGTTTAGTCTTCATTTGAGTGACAAACTTTTCCATACAAGAAATACGATCGGCAACTTTCATGGTGGGCCACAAACCCTGTCCTTTGTTGTAGGCATTGGTGGCCGCGTCAAGGGCTTCCATGGCTTGTTCTTTTTCTAATAAGGGGATTGAACCCAGCAATGTTGGCGCATATTCGGAAGTAGAGGAAATGGTTGAAAAAACTTCTGAAGTGGATCCGCTCCACTCTTTCAATTCACCATCAACTAAATATTGTTTTTGATGAATTAACTGCTTAATTTTAAATGCCTCGGGTATCGAATTGAAATCCATGAGAATTAAATTGGTTAGATATTTTATAAAATTAACCATCTCAATCCTTTATAAATAAAAAAAAAAGTTAATTATTTGTAAAATTGACAATTTTTTAGGGAAACAAAAACGCCCTACAAAAAATTGAAGGGCGTTTAAATGCTTAAGAATTTAAAATTATTTGGCGTCCATTTTATCTTTAAGCGCTTGAAGGGCTTCATTAGCATCTCCAAGAGTTGTTTTGGATTCCGCTGCAGATTTTGCAGCTTTTCTAACAGCAGCTTTTACATTTTTCATTTCTTGAACTTTAAAGACTCCAGTGTGTGACGCAACAACACGCTTAAATTCTTTGCTAAATTCAATGATAACAAATTCTGCTTCCTCCCCTTTTTTCAGCTTGGAGCCGTCTTCTTTTTCTAAATGTCTTGAAGGAATAAACGCAACAATATCCTCGTTAAATTGAACCGTAGCGCCTTTGTCTACAATTTCAAAAACTGTAGCAGTATGCTTGGTGTTTAGCGCGAATTCATTTTCATATTTGTCCCAAGGATTGTCTTTGGTCTGTTTGTGACCTAGACTTAATTTTCTACCTTCAACATCAAGTTCAAGAACCACCACTTCTAAATTATCTCCAACGGTACAAAATTCACTAGGGTGTTTGATTTTTTTGGTCCATGACAAATCTGAAATATAAATAAGACCATCTATACCCTCTTCCATTTCTACAAATACTCCAAAATTGGTGAAGTTTCTTACGATGCCCGTATGGCGTTGTCCAACCGGGAATTTGGACGTAATATCGGTCCACGGATCTGGACTTAGTTGTTTGATCCCTAATGACATTTTACGATCTTCTTTGTCAAGTGTGAGAATCTGTGCCTTGACAACATCTCCAACACTCACAAAGTCTTGAGCGGATCTCAAGTGTGTAGACCATGACATTTCGGAAACGTGAATAAGGCCCTCAACACCTTCAGCGACTTCAACAAAAGCACCGTAATCTGCGATTACGACAACTTTTCCTTCAACTTCGTCTCCAACCTTAACCTCCTCGCCAAGGGCATCCCATGGATGCTTGCTTAATTGTTTTAGTCCCAATTGAATTCTCGACTTGTCTTCATCAAAATCTAAGATTACAACGTTCAGTTTTTCATCCAGCTCCACAATTTCACTTGGGTGGTTAATTCTAGACCAAGAAAGGTCTGTAATATGAACAAGACCATCGACACCACCAAGATCCATGAAAACGCCGTAGGATGTGATGTTTTTAACCACACCTTCAAGCACTTGTCCTTTTTCAAGTTGGCTGATGATTTCTTTCTTTTGAATTTCAATATCAGCTTCAATAAGCGCTTTGTGTGAAACCACCACATTCTTAAATTCATGGTTGATTTTTACCACCTTAAATTCCATTGTCTTATTGACATATTGATCATAATCTCTGATAGGCTTTACATCAATTTGTGAACCAGGTAAAAACGCTTCAATACCAAAAACATCGACAATCATTCCGCCTTTGGTGCGACACTTGATAAAACCATTCACAATTTCTCCTGTTTCGTTAGCAGAGTTCACGCGATCCCAAGCTTTAATTACTCTGGCTTTTCTGTGCGATAGTATCAATTGTCCGGTGGCGTCTTCACGAACGTCTATCAGTACCTCAACTTTATCTCCTACAGCAAGGTCAGGATTGTAACGAAACTCGTTGAGTGAAATGACACCCTCGGATTTTGCATTAATATCAATAATAGCATCACGATCGGTCATGTGAACCACTGTACCATCAACAACCTGATCGTCCAATGTTTCGACAAAATTTTCGGCGACTAGTTTTTCGAACTCATCGAGTTTTTCATCGGCCACAGGGTCAATGCCCTCTTCGTAATTATGCCAGTTAAAATCTTTTAAAAATTGCTCTGGATTTGCTTGAGCTTCGTTGGTTGTTGTTTCAACAACGGGAGTTTCTTGATTGGTCTCCTCTGGATTTGTAGTTTGTTCTTCAGCCATGGCTGATTAAAATTTGTATTCTATGTGTGAAGTCGGCTGGATTTAATGCAACACACATAGAAGTGTTAGTGTATTTTTTATTCTTCTCTCCAACCTTTTTTGCTAAGAAGAGTGCAATTATACAACTATTCCATAAGTTGAACAAATATATAGCTTCATGATTTTGAGTAATCTAGATTAAGGTCCGTGAAAAAACAGTAAAAAAAACAAAATGAAAAGAAAAAAATATCCTAAATTTAATAAATATAAACCCTTAAATCTATAATCATGATCATGAAAAAATACCAAGCTGTATTGGAATTAGGAACACAGCTCAATATTCAAAATGGAGATGTCTTTGAAGAAAATGGCATTTTGAAAATAACTGGTACGGCAAAAACATCCTATGAAAAAAATATCATTTGGGATAAAATTAAAGCCATTGGAGGGCAAAACCCTACCGATATCAAAGCCGATATAAAAATTGCTGACAATTCTGTTTACCACTATCATACAGTGAAAAGTGGAGAGTCTTTGGGTAAAATTGCAAAACATTACTATGATGACTCCCTTAAATACAAGGAAATTTATGAGGCCAATACCAACATCTTAAAAAATCCGGATCTCATCCATCCAAACCAAGTTTTGGTGATTCCAAAAGTCTAAGATTTAAGCCTCCCTGGAAATTTGAAACTATTGACTTTTTTGGGGGGCTTCTTTTTTAAAGTCATTTACCCATGAAAGTACCAATTTAAATTGAGCGTTTTTATCTAATTTGGAATTATCTAAAACGCGGGCTCCTTTCGCTTTTAATAATGGAGAATTTTTCCTAGAAGAATCTTTTTTATCTCTAGAAATAATATTGTCGTAGACGGTTTGATAATCAATAGTTGAATCCGCTTTAGACAATTCATCAAAACGACGAAGCGCTCTTGTTTTTGCTGAGGCTGTCATAAATATTTTAAGTTCTGCATCAGGGAACACTACAGTTCCAATATCTCGGCCATCCATGACAAGACCTCTATTAAGTCCCATCGAACGTTGCGCTTTAACTAAGCATTTGCGAACTTCTGGAAGCGCCGCAACTTGACTTACCATATTGGATACCTCCATGGTTCTAATCTTAGGGGAAACCAATTGGCCATCTAAAAACAAGGCGACATTATTACTTTTGTCTTTTTTGAAAGTAATTTTCAAATTTGAGAGGCTCTGAATCAAAAGTGTTTTATCGAATTTACTGGGGCCAATAAACCCTTTTTCAATTGCATGAAGCGTAACAGCTCTGTACATGGCGCCTGAATCTATGTAGATGTAATCTAAATGTTTGGCAAGCTGCTTGGCTAAAGTACTCTTCCCAGTTGAAGAATGGCCATCTATGGCAATGATTATTTTTTTCACTTTTATAAACTTATTTGTACGCCTAAAAAACTGGTATTTGAAGCAGATGAATAGCGTGCATGCGTATAACTAAAGCGTAATTTATTAAACTTAATTCCAATTCCAAAAGAAAGCCCTGAAAAATTTCTTTGCTCTAAAATTCGCAATTCTTCTGCCCGTCTAAAACTATAACCCAATCGGATGTTAAAACCCCGCTCTGGAAATAACTCAGCACCTATAAGTGTGTGGCGAATTAGCTGACTTAAAAATCCTATATCCTCCTGAGTTTGATTGCCACTTAAATCGGTTGTGACTCGTGCAGGATTGCTAGCTGCAATAGGCCATTGCTGCAAATTTTCAAAGGTCAAATGCCAGCGAACAGGGACGTTTTCAAGCATCTGACTAAAGCCTAAATCAATTTCTAAAGGAAGTGGCTCATTCAAGCCTGCATAAGTCGTAAATTGAGTCCCTAGATTTCTAACGGAAAGCGCAGCATTAAATTCAAGATATTCGTTGATGTATATCAGTCCAAAATCCAAAGCGCCACCAAAAGAACTGTACTGTTCAAGTTTTGAGGAAATTAACTTAATATTAGCACCAGCATAAAAATCAGAAAAACCGATTTGAAATGCATAACCAAAAGACAAAGCCGTTTCGTTCCCAGTAAAGGTACCGGTGCTGTTTCCATTTTCATCGTAACCATCAAAACTTCCGTAATTAACGTAAGTGATTCCTGCATGAAAAGTTTGAACCCTCCGATCAACAGTGTAAGCATAAGCGGCAGTTCCATAACTAATATCGCCCAGGTAGTTGGCATAATTTAAGGCCAACTGGTTGTCCATTTCCAAATTAATAGTAGCAGGGTTATATAAGGCTTGAGTCACGTCATAATCTACATTCGTGATGATTTTACCGCCAAGAGCAGCTTGACGAGGTGAGGACATTAAATTTAAAAATTGGTAGGTTGCATTACCCCCTAATTGAGCAGAAATAGGTGCTGTTGTACCCCAAACAAAAATAAGCCAAAATAAGGTCCTCATCAGATGTCAAAAATAACCAATTCTATTACAAAACGGACTTTTAAAGACTTTATTTTAACAAACTTAAAATGAGATTTTGGTAATGCTAAAGAGATTTGGCCCGCTGTACTTTGGTCTTGGTAATGGCCACTTCAATGACTTCGCGCATATCAGAAACATAATGAAACTTCAGTCCTTTAAGATAATCAGAATTGATTTCATCAATATCAGGTTTATTCGCCTCAGAAAGTACAATTTCCTTGATTTTAGCACGTTTAGCGGCTAGAATTTTTTCTTTGATACCTCCTACTGGCAAGACTTTTCCTCTCAATGTTATTTCTCCCGTCATTGCGATACTTTTCTTTACTTTTCGTTGGGTAAATAAAGAAACCAATGACGTTAGCATGGTGATTCCGGCACTGGGGCCATCTTTTGGAGTCGCGCCCTCAGGAACATGAATATGAACATTATAATTTTGAAAAACCTGGCTTTTGATGCCAAAATCATCTGCATTGGATTTGATGTACTCCATTGCAATGGTAGCGGATTCTTTCATGACTTTTCCTAAATTACCTGTGATGTTAAGCGTGCCTTTCCCTTTTGAGAGAATAGATTCAATAAACAAAATATCTCCGCCAACGCGAGTCCATGCAAGCCCTGTCACCACTCCAGCTACATTGTTGTTTTCATAGCGATCACGCGCTAACTTTGGAGGCCCCAAAACTTCCACGAGGTCTGAAGATGAAATTTTGATATTGTAATCCGATTCCATAGCAATATTTTTTACAGCATGACGCACTACTTTGGCAATTTGCTTTTCAAGACCTCTCACGCCAGATTCTCTAGTATATCCTTCCACAATTTTCTCCAATTGAGGTTGAGCAATATTTAAATCTTTAGTCCCTAAACCGTGTTCTTTTAATTGTTTTGGTAGTAAAAACTTTTTACCGATTTGAATTTTCTCTTCAATTGTGTAGCCGTTGACATGTATGATTTCCATGCGATCTAACAAGGCGGGCTGAATGTTATTTAAACTATTAGAAGTGGCTACAAACATAACTTTAGATAAATCATAACCCATTTCTAGGAAGTTATCATAAAACTCAGCGTTTTGTTCAGGATCTAAAACTTCTAGCATCGCTGAAGAAGGATCCCCTTGATGTGAATTTGACAACTTATCAATCTCATCCAAAACAAAAACAGGATTAGAAGTACCTGCCTTTTTAAGACTTTGTAAAATACGGCCAGGCATGGCACCAATGTAAGTTTTTCTGTGGCCTCTTATTTCGGCTTCGTCACGCAAGCCCCCTAACGAAATGCGAACATATTCTCTTCCAAGCGCTTCTGCAATAGATTTTCCGAGTGAAGTTTTGCCTACACCTGGAGGTCCTTGAAGACACAAAATAGGAGATTTCATATCATTGCGCAGTTTTAAAACTGCCAAATATTCAATGATGCGTTTTTTCACTTCCTCTAATCCAAAATGGTCACGATCTAATATTTTCTGAGCACGTTTTAAATCTAAATTATCAACGCTGAAATGATTCCAGGGTAGATCCAAAAATAAGTCTAAATAATTGCGTTGTATGGAATATTCTGCCACCTGGGGATTCATGCGCTGAAGTTTTCCAATCTCCTTTTCAAAATGAGCTTTCGTTTTATCATTCCACAGTTTGGTTTCTGCCTTAGTTTTCATGGCTTCAATTTCCTCTTCATAACTCACACCGCCTAACTCCTCTTGAATGGTTTTTATTTGTTGCTGTAGGAAATATTCACGTTGTTGTTGACTCATGTCGTGTTGCACCTTAGATTGAATGTCATTTTTCAGCTCCAAGCGCTGGAATTCCACGTTCATGTGCTTGAGGGTTTGTAATGCACGCTGATGTAAATCATTAATTTCAAGCAACTTTTGCTTCTCTTCTACGGAAACGGCCATGTTAGACGACACAAAATTTATCAAGAAAGAATTGCTTTCAATGTTTTTGATGGCAAAAGAGGCTTCGCTAGGGATATTGGGACTCTGTTTGATGATTTCTAAGGACAAATCTTTTATAGAGTCAATCGCAGCGCTAAATTCGCTATTGTCGCTTTGAGGAGTAACTTCGGCTACCGCTTTGATTCTAGCAGTCATATAAGGCGTTTCTGAAACAGGTGTAGCGATTTCAAAACGTTTTTTACCTTGAATTATCACAGTTGTATTTCCGTCAGGCATTTTTAATACCTTTAAAATTCGTGCTACAGTTCCTATTCTGTGTACGTCTTCAAATTTTGGATCTTCAACACTTTCGTCTTTTTGAGCCACAACACCAATAACCTTTGAGCCCTTGTTGGCATCATTGATAAGTTTTATAGATTTATCACGACCAGCAGTGATTGGAATCACAACTCCAGGAAAAAGTACAGTATTGCGCAATGAGAGTATTGGAATTGAATCCGGAAGCGATTCATTTTTAATCAGCTCTTCATCCTCAGTGGTCATCAGTGGAATTAATTCTGAATTTTCATCAAAATCCTGAAGTGACAAACTGTCAATTATTTTATATCTTGATTTACTCATAAAATATAATGGTCAAAATGTCATGCTGACATTGATTAACATTTTAGTTATTTAAACATTTAGCCGCCTACAACACCTTAAAGCGTGGAAACTAAAGCACATTTACACAACTTAATGACAATTCCTGTGCCAAGCTCAAAAAGTATTCATCTAGTTCATTTTTTTGACCGAATACAACATTACAAAGGCAACAAGAAAGAAAGCTGCCAGGGCCAAAACTGAATATTGCATGGAACCTGTTAAAGCTACTAACAATCCAAAAATAAACATACCCAATACAACCGCAATTTGTTCGGTAACATTGTAAAAACTAAAATAAGTGGCGTGGTCATGGGTTTCAGGCAGAAGCTTTGAAAAGGTGGATCGCGTTAGCGATTGGGTAGCTCCCAAAACAAAACCCAAAACAATTCCCATGGCATAAAAATAATTATCCACATTAGGAATGCTTTTATCGAGAATGAAAGCAATAAAACAAACCATTCCCCAAATACCCATCGTTATTTTTAGGGTTGAAAGATTC
>PAQB01000029.1 GCA_002709185.1 Flavobacteriaceae bacterium | reverse complement strand
TGGCATTTGACTTGGCAGACTTGGTGCTCCGTATTTATATCTCAAAACCAATCTTAGTATAAATAAAAACGTTACTATCATTCCTGCTGTTGCATGGTCAACTCTGGATTCTAGTCTATCCAATAGCTCCATATCACCACCAAATTTTTGAGCAACATTTAAATCAAGCATTATGATAATTGCCATTAACCAATGAATAATTTTTTGAATTCTTAAATAATCTATCATTATTCTCTAGAAGGTATTCCTTTAACACGTTGCAGCGTTATTTCTGTTGCAGCTCTTCTATGTTTGCTAAGTTCTTGATATCCCTCGTCATTCCACCAGTTATCAGCATCTTTTTCAGACGGAAATGAAAAAATAATTACTCTACCTGGTAATGGTTTTGATCCTTCCAAAACATCTGGAGAATCGTCATATGTAATAAACGTGCCATTATGTTTTTTTAGAAACTTAAAGAAACCCTTCTCATAAATTCTATATTCATCTGCGTCTTTTATCGTTAAATTTACAACCATATATACTGGGATACTACTCATATTTATACCTTAATGTTGATATTATTAGTTTAACCATATGACTAAGATTATCAATAAAGTTATATAATAATGCAATGAAGAGACTTTTTATTGGACTATTATTTACATGTAGTTTAGTTGCTGCAGATAAACCAAATATAATAATAATATTAACCGATGATCTTGGCTGGGGTGATGTTTCATATCACGGCGGTACAATACCTACACCCAATATTGATAAATTAGCTAGTGATGGTTTAGAGATGGATAGATTTTATTCTGCTCCAACGTGCAGTCCTACAAGGGCTTCAATGCTTACTGGGCTTAATAGTCTTGTGAATGGAGTTATAAGACCTTTTGCAAATCCCAGAACTGAATCATTTGGCATGCCTTTACATCACAAAATCATGCCAGAATATTTGCTTGAGGCAGGATATCAAACTGCCCTATCAGGTAAATGGCATTTAGGAATGTCAACTGATGATTATTTGCCTAGCAATAGAGGTTTTGAGACAACTTATGGCCATATGAATGGCGGTATAGACTATTTTGACCATTCATTTTCTGGAAGACTAGACTGGCACAGAGACAATAAACCTCTAGTAGAAGATGGTTATTCTACAACACTCATTGCTGATGAAGCAGTCAGAATAATTAAATCTAGAGACATAGATAAGCCATTATTTTTGTACGTAGCATTTAACGCTCCTCATACACCGATTCAAGTTGAAAATGATGCTATGGATAAAATGTCATTTATTGATGATATAGATGATAGAAAGTATGCAGCAAATATATTTTCTTTGGATCAGGAAATTGGAAAGATTTTAGATATTATTGAAGATGAAAAATTATTAGAAAACACAATAATTTTATTTTTTTCTGATAACGGTCCAGTATTTGATGTTGATCCTATAGCAGCAACAATAGCCCCAGGACTGCTTGAGGCAAAAGGAAATACTATGGGCTTAAAGGGCTCAAAAGGCTCCACCTATGAAGGTGGCATTCGAGTACCAGCTATAATCTATTGGAAAGGAGTCTTAGAGAAATCTTTATCCGAACAGTTCTTTTTTTCAGATGATATATTGCCAACTTTTTTATCAGCAGCAAAAATCAAATATGATGCTGATAAATTTACTGGTATTAGCAGATGGGAAAATTTGATCAATGGAAATTTTGAATTACCAAAAAACGTTATGACTGGTAATATAATTATTCAAGATGAAAGAGCCCTCTTCAATGATAAATGGAAGCTTTATTATGCTCAGAATGTATATACAAATTCTAATAAAAAATTTGAATTATATGACATAGTAAATGATCCATTTGAAAAGACTGATTTGTCAAAAGACTATCCAGTTATATTTGAATCAATGAAGCGAACTTTAAAAGATGCACCATTTGTCCTTCAACCCCCTTATATCAATCCAACTCAAATGTATTTATATGGAGATCAATTTCCAGATGAGCCAATAATAATAGGCTCTCCATGGCTTGATAGAGAATATGAAGTAAAAGAACTGCCCTCTTCATTCACACAAACTATTGTATTTGCTTGGGTTTTATTTTTAGCATTTAAGCAATATACAGTACCACTATTGTTAATTATTTTATTAACTATTGTTTATATTTTTCGAAAGAAAATCTTCAATAGCTAATGCACAAGCCTTAGGATTTTCTATCACATTAAAATGAGCTGCGTTTGGTATTAAGTAAAAATTACTAAATCTTGCTCCATCTTTAATTTGAATCTCTTTATATTCACCTTTATCAGTTACATATTGTTCTTGGTATTTTTCTAGATCCTGTCCTTCACATCCAGGATAAACATCTTCAATTTCATTTCTAAATAAATTATATGTCCCAAAATATGGCTGATCAGATATTAAAGTACCTGACTTGTTATATTTAAATTCATCCTCTCCTTGAAACTGCATAATAGGAAAGTTTGTATTGTTAAGATTTGATCTATTCATAACCTCTGAATTCATTCCTCCTTGAACCAATGATTGCTTAAATTTTGAATAATATGCTTTATAAGTTATTTGAGATTTATATTTAACATGGGTATATCTATCATACAAACTACTTCCTCTAACAGATTTTCGACCAAGCTTATCAAATGTATCAGATAACAAATCTAATGGTTTTTTTAAGTGAATAACGCTAAATAATAGAGGTCTAATCTGCTCATATACCGACATAATTTTATGTGGTGGCCCAACACATATCTCTGGAGCTAAAGACTCCCATTCTGGTTCAATATAATTCCATACCTGTGAGCCTCTAGAATAAGTTAAAACCTTATTAGGATAATTAATTGCAAAGTATTCTAAAATCACAGCCCCTCTATCATGGCCTACAAAATGACATGCATTTATATTTAAAGTATCAAGAAATTGGTTAACTTTAATACCTTGATTTTCATGAGAAAATTTTGGATCAACATTGAGCTTACTGAAGTCAATTGGTTTATTAGTAATTAAATTTTTACCGTGACTTTCTGCAGTTTTTTCCGTAGTCTCAATGTCAAAGTGATGCTCATAATACGGCATATTAAAAATAATTATTCTTAATAATGGATTAATTTTATTTAATTCATCAGCCAGCCAGGTCATTGATTCAAGAGGGTCTGTAGGAATGCCGCCTATCATAATTATTGTATTTTCATCGGTAGCACTTAGATCTCCAATTTGATACATATCGTGAGCATGACCTTCTATATTTAATGAGGATTTTTTAAAATTAATATTATCTATATATGGTGTATAAAAAAAACGTTCTCTAAAAAAAATTTTTACATGTATATAAATATCAATAAATACAAATAAAAAACGAGAAAATAATTTAAAAATAGAATATTTGAGATTAACTATCATTCTTGGGAAAACCAAGATCAACTTTACTATCTTCTGGATTAGGCCATCTAGTGGCTACAGATTTTGTCTTTGTATAAAAATCAATAGAAGATTGTCCAAATGCTTTAGTTTCTGAGAAACCACTGTCTTTCCATCCACCAAAACTATGAGTATATGTTGGAAGAGGAATTGGCACATTAATCCCGACCGATCCAGCTTGGACTTCATTTGACCATTTTTGTGCAACGCCACCGTCTCTAGTAAACAATGCAGCACCATTTCCAAGTTTATGACTATGTGTTATTACCATAGCATCTTCATATGTTTTTGCTCTTACAAATGAGAGAACAGGACCAAATATTTCATTTTCATAAACAGACATGCCGGGCTTAACATTATCAATCAAGGTAGGGCCAACAAAACAACCTTCTTTACCGTCTGATAGTTTTCTTCCATCTACAGATAGTGTTGCTCCTTCTGATTCTGCTTTGTCAATAAATGAATAAATTCTTTCTTTATTTTCCATGGATATAACAGGACCTAATTGCGTATCACTGCTATCTGTTGTCCCCATAATTAGATTTGGCATTCTTTCTTTAATTTTATTTATTAAGTCATCTGCTATATCCCCAACAGCCACAACAACTGATACAGCCATACATCTTTGACCTGCTGCTCCAAAACTTGCTGAAACAGCTGCATCAGCTGCCATATCAAGATCAGCATCAGGAAGAACAATCATATGATTTTTACCACCACCTAATGCTTGCACTTTTGTATTATGTTCAACTCCAAGCATTTTTAAACTTCTTGCTGCTCCTGTACTACCTATAAAAGCTAAACCAGCTATATCTTTATGACATACCAAATGCTCAACAATTTCCTTACTACCATTTACAACGTTATAACACCCATCAGGCAAACCAGATTCTTTATATATATCTCCATAGAGTCTTGAAATAGATGGAACTTTCTCACTGGGTTTAGCTATATATGTATTACCTGTTACCAATGCCATTGCACTATGTAATATTGGAATTAAAATTGGGAAATTAAATGGTCCAACTCCAGCAATTACACCAATCGGATATCTTCTGTCAGCAATATCAATTCCGCCAGCAACATTAGGACTTAAATGTAATGGATAAAAGTGTTGAACAGCAGATGCATTTGTAAGAGCCTGCACTGCCCTATCAAGCTCTGCTTCTGCATCAGGTCTTGTTTTACCAGCTTCTGTTATGCAAATATCTATAATTTCGTTAGATCTATCTATTACAGCTTGTCGAAATTTAAGTATTAGCTCTGCTCTATAACTTAAACCAGTTAACGACCAATTTTGGAAGGCGTGTTTAGCACTTTCTATAGCTAAATCTGCAGTGTCTGTCGTAGCATATAAAACTTTGCCTATATCTTTCCCATATGATGGATCAATGATTAAAGATGACTTATCTGAGACTGTATTAGCAATACCGTTAATAAAGTTGTCTACTGTATACATGTCAATAATTATAATTTATATTTGTTGACTACACTATCCACTTGACTAAAATAAATTTAATGAAAAATTATGACATAGCAATAATTGGTTATGGACCTGTTGGGGCTGCTGCTGCAAATATATTTGGCAGTAAAGGTTTTAATATTCTAGTTATAGATCCAAAAGAAAAGATATGGGATATTCCTAGAGCAGTGCATTTTGATGGGCAAACTCAACGAATATTTCAATCAATGGGTTTAATAGATGAAATTAAAGAAATTCTAGATCCTGCAGAAAAGATAAAGTTTATTGATTCAAATGGAAAAACATTAGTTGAAGTTGGTTTAAAAGATCATTCTCAACCAAATGGATATCCTGAGGATGTTTTTTTTAACCAGCCATTATTTGAAAAAATATTAAGAACTAATGCTGAAAAATATACAAAAATAGATTTTAAATTAGGCTCAACATTGGTTGATATTGAGGTATCAGATGAGAATAATAAGCTCTATATCTCCAATTTACATGAAACATTTGAAGTTAATTCAAAGTATGTTTTAGGCTGCGATGGAGCTGATAGCTTTATAAGAAAAAGATTAAATATACAATCAAAGGATTTTGAATGTGATCAGGATTGGGTTGTTGTAGATCAAATAATTGATAAAAAATACAAAATCAATAGGTGCAGATACCAGATATGTGATTATAAAAGACCTACAACAATGTTACCTATAGTTGATAATCACATAAGGTGGGAATTCATGATAAAACCAACTGATGATATTTCAAAAATGGAAAATGAATCAACAATAAGGGATTTAATGGAACCTCACTTATGGAGATTAAATCCAGATCTAAATAAAAATAGTGGCAATTTAATAAGATCTAGTAAATATACTTTTCATGGATTAATAGCAAATGATTTTAAATTTAAAAATTGCTTTTTGCTTGGTGATGCAGCACATCAGACGCCACCTTTTTTAGGACAAGGCCTGTGTCAAGGAATAAAGGATGCATACAATCTATCTTGGAAAATTGATGGGATTGAGAATAATAATTTTTCTACTAAAATTCTTGATTCTTATACAGATGAAAGATATGAGGTTGTAGAATTTGCTATAAAAACAGCAATAAAACAACAAAATATAATAGCAAGCCAAAGCTCTATTCAGTCATTTTTTAGAGATTCTTTTTTAAGAATAGCTAAATTATTTCCAAAACTATTATCATTTTTATCATTTTCATATGATTGGAAATACTCTAATGGAATTATAGACAATGACCTTTATCCCAATAAAATCAATGGAATAGTAATACCACAACCTTCATTGGACATTGTTCACAATGGTATGAATTTTGACCAAATAATTGGTGAGGGCTTTGCTTTAATTTTGTTTAAAATTGATAATGAAACAGAACATCGAATATCAAAATTAAAAAATATTAATATCTTTAATAACATAATTAATATAGATAATTACTCATTTAAAGAAGATAAAAGCTTCATAGAGTGGTTAAGTAACAATAATATAAATGCAGCCATAGTGAAACCAGATAAACACGTATACGGTTGCTGTGATGACAATGATATTATTTTCAAAATTGATAAACTAACTAATAAGCTATACAAAGAATTAAACTAAATAATAATGAAAAAGGAAAATTCAAATCAGCGTGGAAGAAAAAATGTTGAAAAACGTTTAATTGATTCAGCTGCTTATTTAGTTGGTTCAGTTGGACCAAATCAATTAACTATTAGGGACATTGCAGAACATGCTGGTGTCAATCATGCTCAAATACATCACTATTTTGGTGGCAAAAAAGGATTATTAATAGCTACTTACAAGCAGCTTGCTTTTGATCATGTACAACAACTTGAGAGAAGAAATGTCTCTGTAACAAATTTAGGTACAGAAACGCTTGCATCAGTAACAGATGATTATTTTAAAGCAATTATAAGGGCTGTCTTAGATGATCAAATGTATCTTGTAAGAGTTCAGATTGATTCTAACCTGTCAATGTCAAGACAAACCCTTCAACAACTTACAAAGATCGCCAAATTAAAAAAACCTACTGCTGAGGCAAAAGCTGCGATAGCTATTGTTATGTGCTTGGAGTTTGGGCTTGCGGCTATGGAAACATATATTGAAGAAGTTCTTGAGATGAGTATGTCTGATAAGAAAGTTTTTATGGACTATTTCTTTGAAGCAAGACAATTTGGCATATCAAAACTTTTAAAATAAAACATAATGAAATTAGATAAACTTGATATTAAAACAACCGAAGTATTGGATTGGAATGGTGTAAATTTATTTCATTTTCAAGGTTCCGCCTGTTCACAAAAGTTAAGAATTTTTTTAAATTATAAAAATATCGATTGGATTTCTCATGAAATTAATCTCATAAAAGGCGAACAATTCTCAAAATGGTATCTTGGAATCAATCCAAGAGGATTGGTCCCTACCCTAGTTCATAATGGAGATGTCCATATTGAAAGCAACGATATAATGACATACTTAGATCAAGAGTTTCCAAACACTAAATTATTTCCACCAAATTTAATTGATGAAATCCAAAAAGATTTAGAATTTGAAGATAGCTTACATTTTGATCTTAGAAGATTAACATTTAGATATCTTGTTCCACATATTCTTGGCAAAAAAGATCTTAAAAAAATTAATTTTAAGGAATCACATGAAGGAACAATTCAAGGAGAAGATGATACTCACAAAGAAAAAGAAATATCATTCTGGAAAAATCATTATGATCACGGAATTACAGATAACGAAATTATAGAAAGTGGTAATAAATTTAAGGATGTTTTTACAAAATTTGATAACATCTTAGAAAATCAAAATTATCTTAAAGGAGACGATTTTACGATTGTTGATTTAGCTTGGTATGTTTCAACGAAACGTTTATACGCAGCTGGTGTTCCTATTGATAAATATAAAAACGTTAAGAAATGGTTTGATGAGTTAGATAAAGATAGTATTTTTAAAAAAGAAGCTAATCCAATATTTCCTCTCAAAATAACTAGAATATTATTGAAAATTTATAATAAATTTAAGGGTAAATATCTTACAGATCTAGTTGATTTTTAAAGCTTGTTAAATAATTTTACAAACTTCGTCAAACTCAAACCTTGGTAATCTCATAAATATCTTAGAAGGATCGCCATAACCCAAGCAACATAGAAAATTAGATTTTATATTTGTATCTTTAAAAAATATTTCATCAACTAATAAATTATTAAAGCCAGACATCGGTCCACAATCTAAACCAATAGCTCTAGCAACCATCATCATATAGGCCCCTTGAAGACTGGAGTTTCTGAATGCAGTCGATGTATTCATTTCGGAATTACCCTTATACATTGGAGCAACATCCATATGTGGGAAAAGCTTTCCCATATGATCAGAAAAATCTAAATCATAACCAATAACAGCTATTACAGGTGCACTCATACATTTATCAACGTTGTTGGGTAAAAGAGCTTCTTTTATTAACTGCTTCTGTTCTGTTGATTTAATAAAAATAAATCTAGCAGGACAACAATTTGTACTTGTTGGGCCCATCTTTGTAAGAGCATATATCTGATTCAAAGTATCATCAGAAACATCTTTATCAAGCCAGCCATTCATACTTCTAGCTTCACCAAATAATAAATTTAATTGATCATCAGATAAGGTTTCGACTTTATCTTTTAGATCTGTGAATTTCTCTTGCGCATCCGCAACAGCTTTCTTTTGTTCTTCTGTAAATTCAATCATATTTTTATTCAGCTCCGTTTTTTGCAGCAATTTCCATTTCTTTAATCATTGTGGCTATTGTAGGATTTTCAGCTCTAGCTTTATCAATTTGATCTACAGGCATGGTTACTCCAAAAGTGCTTGGGACTTCAGGACCATACTGTGCCATAGCTAAATCTCTAAAATTAGAATTTTCAGGCTCAACCGAAGCATCAATCAAATCTCCATCTGTCCAATGTTCATGAGTAAATCCATGCGGATCTCTCCAATAATCATACATTTGGCTCCCCAAAAGATGTCTGCCAATCCCCCATTCATGATAATACTCGTCAACAGTCAACATATGATAATGACCAGCCATTAGATCATCTACTGAATCAGTTACCTCATAACCTGCATGTCCATAAGTTGGAACTTCATTTCCACCAGGGAGACCCATATTATTCATAGTATGATGATCTACAGGTTTGTTGCCTTGATCACATCTCATGAAGGCACCCATTGAATTTCCATCAGGTCCAATACAATTATTGCTTACCAAAAATCCTAGTACATTAGAGTACCAATCAACTGAAGCTTGAGGATCTTTACAATTTATTGCAGTATGACCAAGTCTTTTTACTTTAGATGTTAATTCATATATCCATTTGTCACCGTGTACTTGCCACTCATCTGCAGCTTTACCAAAACGCTGTAGTTCATTCTCTCTTTGTTTTGATTGACCAGTATTTAAAACTTTTGAAACTACAGCAACTGGCTCAGCCTCTTTCATCCCATGGCAAACTTCAACTTCAACTCCATCAGGATCAATAAGAGTTACTTTATGACCTCCTCCAGGTTCAGTATTTTCAATAATATCGATGTTAAATTCTTTGGATAGAGCTTCTAAGTCTGAAAAATTATTTGCTTTGTAAGCAGAGCCTACATATTTATTTTCTGAACCTTTTGTAGCTACATAAATGTAGGGTGAACTGCCAGTGCCTCTAAAGTAGATACTATTTTCATCCTCATGAGCGAGCATCATTCCAAAATGATTTAAATATTTCTTTTGAGCCTCAAATTCAGTTAGTTCAAATCTTACATAAATAATATCTGCTACTTTACATATAGGTGTTGTCATACATATTCTCCTATCTAATTTTTTCTATTTCAGACCACAATAAATCATTATACGAATTAGGTCCATCACCGTATAATTTTTCTATCTCTGTTTTCCATTCACCAGTTTCATAATTAATAATAGCTTCTTTATAGCTTGGTCTTTCTGAAATAGTATCCCAATATTTAGATAAATTAGGAAAATTATTAGCATCAAAAACACCATGAAATCTCATCTCCTGAACTCTATGAAGTAACGGGGTTAAAAGACAATCAGCTGCTGAGTATTCCTCACCATATATAAAGGTTTTCCCATGATTAAGATAATTTTCAGTATAAACAAGATGTTTAGCTAAAAAGAACATCATTTTCTTGTATAAGCCTGGGGGCGGCCCACCAAACATTCTGACCATAACAAAAATAGGTTTTCTTTTACTGACACCATGATTTTTTAAATAATCATAGCAAACTGAAAAAAAAGATCTTTTACACAACAATTTACCAAGAACAGGCACTGAAATGCCACCTCCAGTGGTTCCAAATGTTTCACCTAATTCTTTTGTGTCGTCAAGAAATAAATAATCTAATAATTTATTAAATTCTTCGTCTTGATTTGATGGAAACAATATTGATCCTTGATCAGGATGTTCATTATCAATAAATTTCATAATATTAATGCTCTCTGTAATTGGCTTTTCATTGACAGTGAGCGTTGGAAGAAGAGTCTTGGGGTTTAATTTCTTATAATCATCCTTAAGATGATCGCCCTTTGATTCCAGATATACTAATTTATAGTCATATGATATTTGTTTTTCTGATAAGGCTAGTCTTACAACATTTGATGCAACAGATTCACCATATCCATATAAAACGTAGTTACTCATCTAATAAATTTAATCATAAATAAATTAATTATAAAAAGTATATCTTGAAGATATAACAACCCTCTCCTGAGAGAGGGTCATAAAATTAAAAGCTACGTGTAATCTCAAGCCCTATTCTTTTTCCATTTGCATAATAATTTCTACCACCACCACCATATGGCACTGCAAATGTAGTAACCTGTGTTTTGTATACGACATCAGTACAGTTTGTACAAAATGCTTTTATTGTCCAATCATCAGTTAAATATTTTGTATAACTAATATTAGTTAAACCGTATCTATCTTGAAGACTGATATATCTATTACTAGGATCCATGAAGAATTCATCCTTAAATGAATATGCAATCCTTAAAATTGAAGATTCATCATCTGACACTGTAGTGAATGCAACATTGTATGCTGATTCAGGTGAATAGTTCATTTTGTTACCAGTAAAGCTTAAAGGAGGTCTAGCTTGCGGAATTACAAATGACTTAAATTCCGTATCTGTTGAATAATAATTAAAGTCTATTTGAGCGTTATCCGTAATTGCATATTTAGTTTCTAATTCCCAGCCAGTCATTTCAGATTGTCCTGCATTGAAAGTTTTACCAGCTAAAGAACCAGAAGGCGTAACAACAATTATTTGTTGTTGTTGGTCTTTATAGTCGTATTCATAAAAAGCTAAATTAGCAACTAATCTGTTATCAGAAGACTTAAACTTATATCCAATTTCTGTTGCATCTAATTCTTCTTCTGAAAACCCGCCTAAAGATTCTGCTTCAGCCCAGGTAGCAAATGAGAAACCACCGCTTTTATATCCAGAAGATACAGACACATAGGCCATTGAATTTTCATTAAATGAATAATCAAGAACAAACTTAGGATCTGTTGATCCAAATGTTAATACTTCTGACCATGAACCAGGCACTTGAACAAATGGTATTCCAGGTGATGTAGTAGTTACGTCTATACTATAATCACTTTCGTCATCACTTTTTCTCACACCAAGTGTTGCATTTAATTTATCATTAATTGCATAAGTACCCTGCCAGTATATTGCTTCAGAAGTTACATTAGCGTTAGAAGTTTGCATATTATCAACAGCTACAGGCGACATACCAGCCATAGCTTGCATCATTTGAACAATCCCAAATGTAGATTGCGCATCAGTAGTAAAGTTATCATTTCTATAAATATCATCATCCAAAAGATATATACCACCAACCCAATAAAATTTATCACCGGTATAACTTAATCTTATTTCGGTCGATGTTTGCTCTGATTCCTCGTTGACATAATTAACAACTGAATTTCTTCCAGTTGCATCAAAATCTAAACTAGATTGATTTTCAACCTCATTGGTAGAAAAAATTCCTGTAAGTGTTAACGAGTCAGATAAGTCAGTAACATATTTAAGAGACACTAACTGAGTATCAATATTATTAAAGCCTACATGATCATTATCTATAACTCTTGGACCATCAGCCATATCAGCTAGGATCATGTTTTGGACTATATCAGCACCAATTGCTGGTAATACAGCTGCATTGATTTGACCCGCTCTTGGTCCAGCTGGAAAGAAAGGCAATAAGTGACCTGTTGAATAACAATCATTAGGATTAATACCTGCAGCTGCAAGTTGGCTAGCAGCAGCTCCTACTCTAAAGTATGCAACAGACATAAAGTTTGGAGATCCATTTGGATCAATAGTTGGACCACACTCTAATGTAGCCTCAGCTAGATGAGCGCTGCTTTCATAGGAAGTATCTTGATAAGTGAAAGATAATTCTGAACCATTATCCATCTCTTTTATTAGAGAAAGTCTTAATGCATCACTATCACCGCCATTATTTTTACCAGATGTTTTTTCAGTAGCACTTCCATCATCTTCCTTAGAGGAGAAAGTTATTCTTCCTACCATGCTATCAGTTATCCCACCAGAATACGTTGCAGCAAGTTTTCTATAACCTTCATTACCAAAACCAACTTTAATTTTACCTTCAGTTTCTTGTGTGGGTTTTTTTGTATACAAAGCAATAGCTCCACCAATAGTATTTCTTCCGTATAAAGTACCCTGAGGTCCTTTTAAAACCTCTACTCTTTCTAGATCAACAATATCCATCATTTGATTTGTGAATCTAGTGTTATAAATTTCATCGACAAATACACCAACTGCACCTTCAGTACCTGGATCAAATTTTCTGCTGCCAACACCTCTTATGAACAAAAATGGTCTTGAAGCACCAGCTGATCCAACAACTAAACTTGGTATAGAAGATTGTAAATCAAATATAGTTTGAACATTAGCAGCTTCCATATCAGCATCAGAAAGCGCTGTTATTGAAGATGGTACATCTTGAAGATTCTGTTCTCTTTTCTCCGCGGTAACAACAACCTCTTCAATACCAGAATTGTTTTCTTGTGAAAAAGCGTAAAAAGACACAAATGAAACAGATATAACAAATGATGTTTTAAGTAATAATTTATACATATTTCCCCCTAGGAATTAGTTTTAACCGTTTGGTTAGTTTAGTTTAAATAAAATATATATATTTTTCAAATATGTATTTTATAAAAAAATTAATGAATTTTGTTTCTGTTTCTACCTTAATAAAAAATGAATGTATAAAACGTTGCCCTTTCGAATATTTTTAAAATATATATACTAGTCAAGTGACTAAGTAATCATGCTAAGGGGAAGTAGTTATGGGATATAAATTAGGAAGTATTAATAAAAAGGCTGTTTTAATAAGTGATAATAGTTATTTTGATATAGAAACAATATCGAATGGCGAAGTTTCATCTAATTCAATAGAAGCACTAGCATCATCTGATAAGTTGAGCATATTAAGCACAAAACTTAATGAATTTGAGCCATCTGGATCTTTAAATGATATTGATTTAGATCCGCCTGTCATCCCAAGAAATGTTTTTGCTGTTGGTTTAAATTATAAAAAACATGCTGAAGAAGCTAATTTAGAGTTACCTCCCTTCCCTATGATTTTCACAAAACATTCAACATGTATCTCAGGCCCTAAATCAGATATATGTATGAAAAGTGATATGGTTGATTATGAAGCTGAATTAGTTTTCGTTATTGGTAAGGGTGGTAAAGATATATCCAAAGAAGACGCATGGAATCATGTTGCAGGTTTATGTGTTGGACAAGATATATCTGATAGACCAGTTCAATTTCATGCTACACCACCACAGTTTAATCTAGGTAAATCTTTTGACACTTTTGGACCTATAGGACCATATATTGTTTCAACAGATTTATTTGATAATAAAGAGTCATTAAAACTCCAATGTTGGGTAAATGATGAATTAAGACAAGAGACACTTACTGACGATTTAATTTTTGATATTCCATATTTAGTATCTTACATATCTGAATTTATAACTTTAAATACTGGTGATGTTATTTTCACAGGTACGCCGGAGGGTGTTGGTGCAACACAGGGTAAGTTTCTAAAAGATGGTGATATCTTAAAAACAACTATTGAAGGAATTGGCACGCTAGAAAACAAATGTATAAAGACTAACAACCATTCAAACACAGATTATTTACCTGAATTTCTTAAAGCTAGATTGCCTAAAGATGATGAGTAAGTATTTAACTACAATTTGCTTATTATTAGGTACTATACTTCCATTTATTGTTGATACTGGAAGTACACATTTACTAAATCCTGATTGGGATGCTCATTCAAGAGTTCATGAGGTTTGGCGATTATTAACAAATATATTCATAGCTGTAATAGGTTTATATTTATTATGGGTAAGTAATTATTCATTATTACCAGCACTACTTAACTCATATATCGTGTTAGGTTTTTTTCAGCAATATTTACGATGTCACTCTATGGTGGCGTATCAATTGGTGAAGGTATAGAAGAACCAAATCCCTTTGGAATACCGGCAAATATATTTGTATTTATTATTATTGCCATAATTCAGTCAATTTCTTTAATTTTAATATTTAAAAATAGATAAAGATAAGTAATAACAAGATATTCTTATGGTGTAGAATACACTCATGTCAAAAGAAGATCAGTTAGAATTTGAAGGAGAAGTTATTGAAACTCTTCCTAATACTAAATTTAAAGTCAAGCTTGAGAATGATCATGTCATAACAGCTCACATATCTGGAAAAATGAGAAAACATTACATAAGAATTCTTACTGGGGACAAGGTAAAGGTTGAAATGACTCCATACGATTTAACAGTAGGAAGAATAACTTTTAGAGGCAGATAATCTAAACTTTTACTTTTGCCTTAGTATCATTAAATTTTAATTGTCCTTTCACGATATCTAACTTTATAACACCACCACTTTTTAAATTCCCAAATAATAATTTATCTACTAGTGGTTTTTTAATATTCTGGGATATAAATCTTTCCATAGGTCTCGCACCCATTTCTTTGTCATAACCGTTTTCTGATATCCAATCTATAACTTTTTTAGATACGACAATTTCAACATTTCTTTTATCTAGTTGCGCTTGAAGTTTTGTTAAAAATTTATCAACAATTGAATAAATAACAGACTTGTCTAAATAATTAAATTGAATAGTTTCGTCTAATCTATTTCTAAATTCAGGTGAAAATAATTTATTTAAAGAATTCATAGCATCTGATTCGTTAGAACTTTCAGAAAAACCAATATTCCTTTTACTTAATAGTTCTGCACCAATATTTGTTGTCATTATAAGAATTACATTTCTAAAATCTGATTTTCTTCCATTATTATCAGTTAACTGACCAGCATCCATAACTTGAAGAAGTATATTAAAAATATCTGGATGTGCCTTCTCAATCTCATCAAGCAATAAGACACAATGAGGTGATTTTACTATCGCCTCAGTTAATAAACCTCCTTGATCAAAGCCAACATAACCTGGAGGAGCACCAATTAAACGAGATACTGTATGTCTTTCCATATATTCACTCATATCAAATCTTAAAAGATCAATACCAAGTATTTCAGATAACTGTTTAGAAATTTCAGTCTTTCCAACTCCTGTGGGACCAGTAAATAAGAATGAGCCTATTGTTTTGTTATCGTCGCGCAAACCAACTCTAGATAATTTGATTGCATTTGAAAGTGTTTCAACGGCTTTGTCCTGACCAAAAATTACTCTTTTTAAATTCTCTTCAATATTTTTTAGGCTTTTCTTGTCATTTCTAGATATAGATTGCTCAGGTATTTTTGTTATTTTTGAAATCGTCATTTCTATATCATCTTTTTTAACTTTTATAATTTTATTATTTTTCCTATTAATATTTAATAATGCGCCTGTTTCATCAATTACATCAATTGCCTTATCTGGAAGAAATCTATCATTTATGTACTTTGATGAAAGTTCTATGGCTAATTTTATCGATTCGTCTGTGTAAGAAACATCATGATAATCTTCATAAACATCTTTTATGCCATTTAATATTTCTTCACATTCATCAAATGAAGGCTCAATAACATCTATCTTTTGAAATCTTCTTGATAGTGCCTGATTTTGATTAAAGATGCCTCTATATTCTTGAAAAGTTGTTGATCCAATACATCTTATATCTCCTTTTCCAAGGGCAGGTTTAAGTAAGTTTGATACATCAAGAGATCCTCCAGAAGCTGAACCTGCTCCAATTATGGTATGAATTTCATCTATAAAAAGTATTGGGTTATCTTGCTTGGCTAAAAAGTTTAGTACACCTTTTAATCGTTTTTCAAAATCACCACGATATTTAGTACCAGCAATTAATGCTGCTATATCCAAAGAATACACAATTGTATTTTTAATTATGGAGGGGACATTATTATTAGAAATTAAATAAGCAAGACCTTCTGCTATTGCAGTTTTACCTACGCCTGATTCTCCCACAAGCAAAGGATTATTTTTATTTCTTCTTGAAAGAATTTGGATTAACCTATCAATCTCTTTTTTTCTTCCAATAATTTTATCAATTTTATTATCTGTTACTAGATTATTTAGGTTGATTAGAAAATCATTTTCATTTGATGGATCATTTTTTCTGGTTTCAGTATTTATTTCATTTTCAGTTTCAATATTTTCTTTTTCTTTAGGGCCATGAGACAGATACGTAACAACATCTAATCGAGTTAATTTATATTTGTTAAGTAAAAATACAGAGTAGGATTCTTTTTCAGAAAATATTGCAACCAAAATATTAATTGGTTTAACGACGCCCTTTCCAGATGATTGAATATGA
>PAQB01000028.1 GCA_002709185.1 Flavobacteriaceae bacterium | reverse complement strand
AGCCAGCACCAACAAGTTTAGACTGCGCAACAGAAAGCATGGTTCCGTCCTTAAGCATGGTCTCAACACCAGATGCAAATATAAAATAGCATATGAGCGCTAGAAGCGTAAATGCTCCAATAGCAATAAGTGTGTTTTTGAGGTTTGCAGCATTGGATATTAAATTTGAAAGTGTAAAGAAAACTACCGATACAACGGCCGCTGCAAGAATGAAGTAAGCAACGTACATATAAGTACCAACACTTGCAGCCCCATCACCAGCCTTTATAGCATCATCTCCTTTGGAAATAATAGTGACAAGAAAAGCAATCGAAAGGAGGCCAACCACAGCAGCAACAATCTTTAATAATTTTTGTAAATCCATAATTAATTGATTTGTGTAGTGATTAAAGTTGTTTACTTTTTATTTTTTACAAGGATGTCCATTAATGAAATGGAAGCGTCTTCCATGTCATTGACAATACTATCAATTTTAGCAATAATGTAATTGTAAAATATTTGTAAGATAATAGCAACTATCAAACCAAATACTGTAGTCAAAAGAGCGACTTTGATACCTCCAGCAACAAGTGATGGCTGCATGTCACCTGCAGCTTCAATTTTATCAAAAGCTTGAATCATCCCAATAACCGTTCCCATGAAACCAAGCATAGGCGCCAAGGCAATAAAAAGTGAAATCCAAGATACATTTTTCTCCAATTGTCCCATTTGAACTCCACCATAGGCGACAACGGCTTTTTCGGCAGCATCTAGATCTTCGCCAGAGCGGTCCAATCCTTGGTAGAAAATGGAGGCGATAGGCCCTTTTGTATTTCTACAGACTTCTTTTGCAGCCTCTACACCACCTGAAGACAAAGCACCTTCAACATCATCAATTAATTTTTTAGAATTGGTCGTTGATAGGTTTAGGAAAATAATTCTTTCTATTGCAATGGCTAAGCCTAGAATCAGACAAAGCAAAACAATTCCCATGAAACCCGGGCCGCCTTCAATAAAACGCTTTTTTAGCTCTTGGTGAAACCCTAAAGACTCTGATTCTGAAGCTGAGGCATCGTCCTGTACTGGACTTACAACTGTAGCTATGGAGGGGTTCAAGTTCGTGAATGTACTTGCATTGACAGACCCGAATGCCATTGTTAATGCAACGGCTAAGATTGGAAATAATTTTTTCATTGTTATATTCTTAAATTAATATAGTATTTGTTGTAATTTTCTTTAATAAAATATAGGTCGTTAAAGATATAAAAAAAAACATATTAGAAAAATATATTTATGACAACAATTGGGATTAGTTTTTAATTTATAAACTAAAGCTTTAATATTCATAGTGATACCTACAAAATTATCAGAGACTGAATCTTGCTATTTATAGATATAATTTAAGCTTAAAGTTAAGACTTAAATTAAAAAGCTTACAATTGAGGGCTTGAATTAAATAGTTGAATCGTTCGGAATAAAATCTATTACTTAAACACTCTAATCATAAAGTAAATGCCCAAAAAGCTTAAACCTGCAATAAGTAAATATTGAGCATATTGCCATGACATAAGTTTAAATAAAACAGCAAATGAGGTCATCGAAAGTCCTAAATATTTGAGCTTGTTTAACATATTAATTTAAGCTTATTTCCAAAATATGGTTGCAGAGAGGAAGGGATTCGAACCCTCGATACGCTTTTGGCGTATACACACTTTCCAGGCGTGCGCCTTCGACCACTCGGCCACCTCTCTATTTTATTTTTTTAAAGATGTCAAATAAAGAAAAAAATGTTTAATTCTGAAAATAAAAATCTCTTAATTTTCAGTTAATTCACCTCTTAATGAAGTTTCAAACGCCACTTTAAAATCTAGGTCTTTTGTTGTACCCAAGAGATACATCATCTTGGTAATCGCGGCCTCAGTGGTCATGTCCTTGGCGGAAATAACTCCAATATCTTGCAGTGATTGGCTGGTTTCATATTGTCCCATCTGAACCATGCCTCCTGAACATTGGGTGGCATTAACAATATAAATACCACGCGAAATTGCTTTTTTAAGAAGTGATATAAACCAAGCCGCTGAAGGCGCATTTCCAGCGCCGTAGGTTTCCAAAACAACCCCTTTAAGCTTAGGAGTTTCCAATATGGCGGTCAATGTTGAAGCTTGCAGACCAGGAAATAATTTGATGAGAATAATATCTTTACACATCTTGGTGTGAATATTTAATCCTTTGCTGGACAGACCTTTAAAAAGCACTTCGTGACGTATATTTAACTTAACTCCAGACGTGACAAGAGGCGGGAAATTCTTAGAAGCAAACGCTTTAAAATGATCTGCATTGATTTTGGTGGCGCGGTTCCCTCTGAATAATTTGTATTCAAAATATAAGCCTACTTCTTTGATGACAGACTTATTTTTATACTGTAAACTGGCCAGCTGAATGGCGGTAATGAGGTTTTCTTTGGCATCTGTACGCAAATCTCCAATGGGCAGCTGAGAGCCAGTAAAAATTACCGGCTTATTTAGATTTTCCAGCATAAAACTCAAGGCGGAAGCAGAATAACTCATGGTATCACTGCCATGCAGTACAACAAAACCTTGGTGGCTGTGGTAGTGTCTTTCTATAATTTCTGCCAAATACGCCCAATGCGCTGGGGTGGTATTTGAGGAATCAATTGGGTCATCAAAAGAAATTGTTTCAATTTCACATTGTAAAAGTTTCAGTTCAGGGATGTTTTTAAGCAAGCTATCAAAATCAAAAGGTTGAAGTATTGCTTTATCTGCCGCTTTGACCATGCCTATGGTTCCACCTGTATAAATCAATAGTATTTTTGGGTGCATTTTGTTAGGTTTTAAAAATATCTAAAGCATTATTGGTTGTAATCTCAGCAATGTCTTGTTTATCCATTCCGTAAACAACGGCAACCTTGTCAAGTACATTTAACAAATAGGCACTTTCATTGCGCTTTCCTCGGAAGGGTTCGGGTGACAAATAGGGCGCATCGGTTTCCAAAACAATGTGTGACAAATCAATTTCCGATAAAAACTTATCAATTTTTCCATTTTTGAAAGTCACAACACCGCCTATACCAAGCTTCATGTTGTAAGAAATAGCGCGATGGGCTTGCGCTAATGTCCCTGTAAAACAATGAAAAATTCCAAACAAGTCATCCGACTTTTCTGCTTCTAAAATTTCAAAAACTTCATCAAATGCATCTCGGCAATGAATGACAATAGGCAGTTTGTATTGCTTGGCCAATTGAATCTGAAAACGAAAAGCTGTTTGTTGTTGCTTTAAGTTGGTCTTATCCCAATACAAATCAATCCCAATCTCCCCAATGGCAACAAATTTTCGATACTCAAGGTTTTCTTTTATATGGGCCAATTCAGTTTTGGGATCTTGCTTGACGTGCGTGGGATGTAGCCCCGTCATTAAAAATATGTTTTCGGGATATTTCCGCTCCAATGCATACATGCTTTGTGTGTAGCTAGAGTCTATAGCGGGTAAATAAAAACGAGAAATCCCAGCTTTCAAAGCCCTTTCAATCATTTGATCGCGATCGATGTCGAAAGCTTCACTGTAGAGATGTGTATGAGTGTCTGTTAATATCACATTACAAAAATAATGTTTTGTATGCTATCTTTGTCAAAAATAAAATGACTTGAAAAAAAGCGTTTCTTTAAAAGAATTTTTAGATTTAAAAGGCTTCTACAAGGTTAAATTGCATCTGATTTCTAGTAATCACTATAAAATTGTCGCTAAAATAAACAACACAAAAGGTTGGTTTGTTTTAGACACTGGGGCTTCCACAACTTTTGTTGCACAAACTGCGATTGAAAAATTTAGGCTTGATATTGAACCTCAAAAAATAAAGGCGCATGGGGCTGGACCAGACGATATTGAAACAAAGATTTCTAAAAACAACAAACTGCGTATCGGCCAATGGGTGTTTGAAACATGCAACATCGCTTGTATAGATCTAAACCCCATTAATAGGGCTTTTAAATCGGCTGATTTGGCGGCAGTAGATGGCATTATTGGAGCCGATGTGTTAAAAAAGGGAAATGCGGTAATTGATTACGACAAAAACTATCTATATTTAAAATAAAACATCCCGTGCTTAGCGGGATGTTTTTAAATCAAAAGTTTTTTTAATGTTAATCCTGAACTTGGAAAGTAATGGGCAAAGAATATGGTACAATTACTGGCTTACCTCTTTGACGACCAGGTTTCATCTTGGGTAACATATTAATCACACGGGCCGCTTCTTTTTCCAATCTAGGATGGGGTGCTCTTGAGCGCACGCCAACTACATTTCCGTTTTTATCAATTTTGAAAATTACACTAATACGCTGTCTACCTGATAATCCTAGATCTCCAGCCAGATCGGTGTTGAACTTGCGTTGAACGAATTTAGCAATTTTATCGGACATGCATTTTCTTTTTTCGGCATTGGAACCGCGCTCACAACCTGGGTATTCCGGTACGTTTTCGATAACTGCAAAAGGAACTTCAACATCTTCAACAACCTCCTCAATTTCAATTTCTTCAACTTCAATTTCTTCTTCTTGGTCGGTTTCCGTTGATTCGATAACGGTTTCTTCAACCTCTTCTTCATCTTCAACGACCTCAATGACCTCTGGAGCTGCTGGTGGTGGCGGCGGCGGCGGTGGTGGAATCACTTGCTCAATAATGGGAATTTCTTCATCCAATTCATCATCAAGATTTAACTTGCCAATATCGATATCCGATTTGTCATAGGTTTTCCAGTTCAGCGTAGAATATGTTAAAAATAACATCAATGCCAAACCTACAGCGAAATAAATAGATCCGTTTCTACTGACGTCTGCTTTTGGGTTTTTCTTTGATTCCATTGGGTTTGTTTCTGTGGGGTTAAATTAAATAAAATTTATAGAACTACATAAATGTTTCTAGTTTTTTAACAATGAGTGGTTTATTTAAGGCAATCAATTTGGTCATAATCAAAATTCCTGCAACATTTGCTATGATATCAAAAATATCAAAAGCCCTATAAGATGTAAGGTTTGCTTGTAAAAATTCAATTACCGTGCCAAAGACAATAGAAACCAAAATGCTGTACCTTAAACTGTTACCCATTTTATAGCTTTCAAACATTATAAACCATACAAAGCATAGCAGCGCATAAGCTGTAAAATGTATGATTTTGTTCTGGAATTCTATGTTTAATTTTGGAAGGTCT
Organism: Flavobacteriaceae bacterium; assembly: GCA_002709185.1. The sequence goes on along the minus strand of PAQB01000028.1, from coordinate 11,061 downwards.
TTTAAATTTGAAAGGCTCCCAACAATAAGAAGTAACATATAACAAACTCCAGCGGCTGTTATTGTTAGCTTTTTAACCACCTATTAAGGCTTTATATGCTGTAGCATCTAAAAGACTTTCAATCTCCGACACATCGCTACACTTGACTTTGACCATCCAGCCAGCGCCATAAGGGTCCTCATTGACTTGTTCTGGAGCATCTTCAAGCGCCTCGTTGAGTTCAATAATTTCACCAGAAACAGGCAGAAATAAATCCGATACTGTTTTAACTGCTTCAACCGTACCAAAAACGGCCTCCGCTTCTAAGGTTTCGTCCAATGTGTCGACTTCTACATAAACAATATCACCCAATTCACTTTGAGCAAAATCTGTAATACCAATGGTAAGTATTTCACCATCAATACGAATCCATTCGTGGTCTTTAGTATATTTTAATTCTTCTGGGATATTCATTTTTTGTGTTTTAAAATTAGTTTCCAAAATTGTAACGCAAGGTAAATCCAGAGCGTATGGTTGTTTGCGGGAAAGCGGTCGATATCGCGTATTCAGAAAAAGCATAATCAAAGTAGAAAATCGCAGTCAGGTTATTACTGAAAGCATAGTCTGCTGCATACTTTATACTCCATATGGTTTGCCCTGCACTGATTTGATTGTTGTCTAAATCCAAATAGCGGATAATGGTCTTATTGTTTCTAACAGAAATATCTGCTTTCATATTTAAGTCACTTTTTACAATTTTACGAGGCCCTGCAAGTTTGGATCTTATTCTTAAATCTTTGATGCGATAACCCAGACCAAATATGTACTCATAGCCTTGAATTTCTGTAAGAAGATTGTTATCAAAACTGATGGATAGGCTTCTGTCTTTTTTTATTTCTCCAGAAAATTTAATCGAATTTTTCATTTCAAAATCTAACTTAACAAGCGGGCTAAACTGTTCCACTAAGTTGACATTGCTAAACAAAGTTTGGCTTTTATAATTTCCCGATTGGTCTAGTACATTGGCGTCTTGAGAGGCGTAATCCAAAGTGGGGTCCGCAGCTTGATAGTCTAAATTTGTTCTAAATTGATTTATGGTATAGGAGGCTCTATAACCATGGGTGATTGAAAAGCGTCTAAAATTCTTTTTAAACCATTTATTTCTCATTAATCCTGTATATTTTAAATTCCAATTGGGGATCGGTATGTCTCGGAAGGCGCTGAGGCTAACTTGATTGGCTCCTTTACCAGTGTAAGCAGACAAAAATGCGGGAAGTAGAACAGCCTGACTATTTTTTCCAAATCCTAGTGGGTATCCATCAATATCAGTGGCGTAACCAGCAGCGCCATAAAAATTATCTGCCAATCGTTGTGCAATTACCAAACGGTTGCTTTTAAAAGTTTCAAATGCTGAGGAATTGAGTTCGTCACTTTTACTGAATGCAGTACGGATGAGTGAAGTGGAAATATTAAAATTACCAAAAGTGTTTTGTATGAGCGAATTATAACTGTTGCTTAGACCATCACCATTGCTGTCAATGGTATTAAAGTTTTCGGTAAAGTTCGTGGCATAAGTTTTACCGCCTGTAAAGTCAATTTTCAAATCCGGGATGGGCTCTGTATTAATGGCATAATCCAAGTTCTCATTATGGGTCTCTGTGTATTGCTGATTGAACTGATCAAAGGTCGTAAGCCATCCGTTTTGAGCCGCGATATAACGAACATCTCTTTGACTTCCTAAGGTGTAACCCAAAGTTGGTTGTAGCGTACCCATGACACCGGGTGTAGGTAAATATCCTGGTAAAAAAGAACTGTTGTTTTCAGCGTAATTAAGTTGCATCCTATTGATACTTGTGAGCAAGCCAATTCCAATTTCTTTTAATTTAGATTTCTTTTTAGAATTTCTTTTTGGAGTTTCAGTAGGGCTCGTTTCAAATCCAGAACGCGAAGAGGGTCTTCTGGAATTTCGATTTGAGCTGGATTTTTTTACCCCCAAGTAACGGTAGAGTTTTCGCATGTCAAAGGCACTATTAAAGTTGTGTTGGTTGGCATTGGAAATAGAGTTCCCTAAATTATAAGTTTGACCGTCAACATTGAGTTGCCCAAAAAGATCGGAACCTTTACTCCATTGGAAATCACCCGAATAGGAATAGTTTGCGTTGATAAAATCAAAAGTCGGAATCTTGTTTAATGGTAATGCATAATTGATGCCTAACTGTTGGGTGTGGCGGTTGGGATCACCAAAATCGAAAAAACGGTCCCATATGTCTAAGTCTGGATCTTGATCACCATTCAAATCATCATTGATAAAATAATTTCGTACAATATGATTGTTTGAGGATGTGAAATTTAGACTCAAGGCTTTACTTAATTGATAATTGATGGTGTATTGAAGGTCAAAGGTGTAATTTCTACGAATCAATTCATCAATTACAAGGTTGTTAGCACCCAAATCGGCATCTCTAAATTTTTGACTGTTGAATTGTCTGTTGACATCTGAATTGATTGTCAAAATTGTGGGCAATAAATTCAAATTAAAGTCTTTCAAAATTTTCCAATAACGCCCCGTGAAAAGAGAATCGTTTTTCTTGAAAGGTTCAAAATTAAGAGGTTGAAAACTGTGACTGTAGTTGGCGCCAACACGTACATTTTGATCCAAAGCATTTTCAATCTCAAAATCGCGGTGTTGTGTTTCGTTATAGGAATAGTTAAAAGTCAAATTTTCAATATCATAGACTCTGGGTTTGGCATCTCCGGTTCGTTGCTTTTTCACACCAATAAGATTAATGCTTTGTCGCTTGGTATAATCTTCAGATTGAGAAAGAATTCGTTCTCTTTCATCACTGTTATCAGCAGCATCTAATCGGCTTTGTAGTTTCAAATCCTTGTATTGTTGGTCGTATTCTGGGGTAATCATTGTTTCACTCTGACCATAGTTAAAAGGAATTTGCAAACCCCATTTTTTTGGTAGTAATTGACCCAAGTTCATATTGGTAACCACATCATATTGTTTTAAGTCCTCACGGCTGCGCTCATTGGGGCCTTGATCTAGATTTCCAAATCCTGTAGTACTGCGTTTAATGTTGGCATTCACGTTCATAAAATCAGCAATATTTGAATCCATGCTCATGATGGTGGCCCAACCCCCTTCGTTGTCCATATCTGCAATCCGAAGTTCGTTGAACCACACCTCGGCACATAAGTCATTAGAGCCGATGTTTTTAACACCAATCATTAAAGATCTGATATCTCCAAAATTCGGATTTCCTTTTATGGCAATCCGTTGCTCAAATGGGGTTTCGGTTTGAGAGGAATTTACCCCTAACGAAAAGGGCGAAAAGCCATCGACAGGAATTTCCTGCAATTCTCCATCAATAACATTATAAAAAGTAGGATCTTCATTACTTAAAGTCCCTTGACTGATGCCTAAAGATTTGATTTTTTCAAGCAATTCTAAAGGAATATTAAGTGCGTTGAATTCTGGCCAAACTTCGGATTCTGCAGCGCCTACAGCACCTGAAGATTTTCTTAACGGGAGCTCCATTTGATAATAGTTTTGTGTGAAATCATTCCCCATTCGAACGAAAGCAACCAAGTCTCCTTGTTGGAAACTATCTGACTCTCCATCCTCCGCATGGATGAACATTTTCACCTTTTTATACTGACGCATGTCCACATTGATATTCTTAAAAACTGCTCTAGAATCGCTTCGTTCCAAGTCACATACATCAACAACTAAAGACTGTTCATTTTGACGGACGATGGTATTGTTGTTGTTCAATTGCTCGCGTTGAACACTGGGAGGAGACACATAACTCCCATCATTCTCTTGTATGCCAACGATTCCAACGCTAAAAACAGTGGGTTCTATTAAAGTAGCAGCGTCAGACTCTTCATCTAAAGCCTGCTGAAAACGCCTCCAATCACTTCTTACCAAGTCAAAAGTCCCAAATCTAAAAACAGTTGTTTCTGTAAAATCTTCCAAATAAAGCCTTGTAAACCGAATGGATCTAAAATCAGAAATCCCACCAACGGCATTTGTATATCCTGTGAGAGGAATCCTAAATTGATACCAGTTGATATTACCGGAGGGGGATCCGTTAGGAAGGGTAATGTTCGCAACAGTTTTCCGATCAACAATGAGAGGGTTATTGGCATTATTAAGTGCGGCAGAATTGATCTCTATTTCATATTCATAATAGCTGTCAATCGTATTCATGGTGTTGTCCCTGTTGATGTCTTCAACATCAGGCTGGGTTGTTGAGCCGCGGTTGGTTTCTGTAAAAACATCTGGAGAATTCCCTTCCAGACCATTGTAATACCTGTAACGCTCAAAAATATCCCCAGTTGTGTTTAAAAAGTAGGTGTAATTATCATTGGCCGGATCAGATAAATTTGAAAAGGCCGAAAATCTTGGATCCGCACTGGCTTCTTCACTATCATCATAACCATCCAAACCTACATCTTGATTATCTCGTTCTTGACCTTGGGAAGAAAAGGCATAAATTAAAGATTGATTTTGCGGGTTTACGGTACCCCAGGCAGTTTGTGGTAATAAACTGATGTCCCCGTCGACAGGCAGGCCATTTTCATACTGTTTTGTACCGTCTTTAATCACATCCTCAGAAATATTTCCGAGATTTAATACAAGTTTACCTCCAGAATTCGATGGATTGTCGAGAAAAGGATCCATCAACCAAAATTCTATGTATTCCACATTGGCCTGTTCAAAGTCTGTAGAGGTCAATTGCCTCGAAATACCTGCCCAACTGTTTTGAGGGTTTTCTAAGATCCCGTCTTCGGCACCGGATTGGTAGTTATATGGCCCACGTTCTGTCGGTCTGTATACTAGGTCCAAAGAGTTTATAACGGTATATTGTCCGGTAACTAAATCTACTTCTGGAAATAATTCATCAATAAAAATGCGTCTTGTGTATAAATTAGAGACATCGTTATCTGTAATTTCACCAGGACGTTGAGAGCTATAAAAAATGGGATCTACGGTATACCAATTAAGCAAGGCACGGTCAAAACCATTTTGATAACCATTATCATCCTCACTTCCCTGAGCATAAACTCGACCCAATGCTTTGGGGCGGCTCGATAAAAACCAAGACTGCGGACTGAGTAAACTTATGCCATTTTGAGTGCCTTCAAAATCGTCAATATAAGAAGTTACTTCACTGTTAAAATCAGTACCCTTTGGAGCCCCAGGCTTTAAGTAAGCAAACTCCCCACGAACCGATAAATTAGACGTCACATCGGTGTCAATATTTGGTAATTTGTTAGCCATCCTAGTAAGAAAAGGCACTTCTGTGGAATAATTTCCATTCAAGCCAAAGATGGTGTTGTTAATGGGCTCGGTGCCATAATTTGCTTTTTGGGTGATTGGCCTTTCATTTAAGTTAAGTAGGGTTCCTCCCAATACAAAATTTTCGTTGAATTGATGCTCAATGTTAAAGCCTGTAAAGCGTTTTGTTTGCTGCCCAAAAACTGCATTGTTTTCAACAGAAACTTGAATCGGCGTGTTGGAACTCTGTAAGGAAGGGTCTAAAATCTGAACCGTTCCGATTTGATAATTGACCGTGTAGTCAACTCCCTCAACCAAAACACGGCCTCCAGCAGTAACTTTCACAGAGCCCCTGGGAACGTTGTAGGCGCCAATTGGGATTCCTGAGCCGCCTGTGGATTTATAACGGCCACGGATTTGAAATTTATTTTTCTCACTGTCTTGAAGTGCCGCAGTCTTGGTACTGCTATACAAAGATCTGTATACATATTTAGATTGGTTCGCATTGTAATTCCCTGGGGTAGATTCATCCGATTCATAAGATTCAGATGGATTCAAACGCAACGTTTCAAATAAATAACTTCCAAAGGGCTCAACTTTTGTAAAAATAATCATTCCATTTTCTGGAATCACAGTGATTTGTGGCACAAAATCGAAAAAACCATCTCCTTTGTTTTGTGGATCGTTATTGTAATTTAAACGGTCAAAATTAAAAAGTCTAATCAATGGAATCTCATTAATGGGATCTGCATTTCCAAGCGGCGCTGGAAAAGGGGTCCCACTGGCGGGGGTAATGTAGTTTAAGGAGGAGGTTTCATTGTAAAAAATATTCAATTTAAAATCTTCCTGCGAAAGTTGATAAGCGCCAGTGCTGTAAATATTTTTCATCATCAGATCCCAAATGGGCTGATCGACATTTGTTACTGGACTTTTCAACATTTTCAACACCAAACTTTGGTTGTTCACAATTTGATTACCGGAATTGACATTGGTATTGACATCGGTTGCATTAACTCCATCATTGGCAAACTCACCTACTTGATAAACTTCACCACCAACCGTAAATTGATAGGCCACTGCCAAAACCTCATCATTTTGAAGCCTCTGGTTCAAGGAAATATATCCCAATTGGGTATTGACTTTATACTCACTATTTTGATTTAATTTTCTGGCATTTTCCAATTTACCATAATCAAAACCTTCATTGACTCCATTGACTAAAAACCCAGACTGAGCAGTGGCAATATCTCTAATTGCTTCATTTAGTTGAGACCCTGATTCCCCTATAATAGTGGGATCAAAAGCATTATTGGAATTGTTGGGATAAGCCCCAGGGCCAACGTTAATAAAGCCTATAGGCGGTGCTGCAAGACCTATTCTTGAAGACTCTCCAAGATCTTGTAATGCAACAATGTTGCGAATATTTTGCGTCTGGTTGGTGCGATTGGTAACCCAAACCTCAATCCTGGTAATTTGAACCTGAGAATTTATAAAAGGGTAATTTTCCAGCGCTTGATCGTAGTTTTCTCTAAAATAATGGCCTAAGAAAAAATGTCTATTTTCGTCGTAATCCAAGCCAAAAAAATCAAATTCTTGAAGTGTCCCTCCGCCTTGCGCAACAATGTTTCGTGTTTCCGAGCGTTGCTCAGAAAAAACACCCGTAATGCGCGTTTTCCCAAATTGCAGTTCGGTTTTAACTCCAAATAAGGACTGTGCCCCACTGATTAGTGAACTGTTTAGCGGCATGCTGATATTTCCAATTTCTAATTTCTGAAGTATATTATCTTCACCACCATCAATTGTGGGGTCAAAATCAAGTTTAAAAATATTCTGAAAATCGAAGGTAGACTGGGTATCATAATTTAAATTCGCTTGCAACCGAGTCCCAATTTTGCCCATAAGACTTAAGCTGATACGTTGGTCGAAATCAAAAGTAAAATTACTTTGATTTCTTGGTGAAAATGAAGGATTCTCTTGCTTTGTATACATCACACCAAGGTCCATTTCAACGGAGCCCTGGGGTACAATAGAAATGACGTTACTCCCAAAAATTGATTCAAAAAATTTGTTGTTCACATAAAGATCTGGAATTAAATTTTTCCTGGCAGCGTCGTCGCCATCTTTTAAACCTTTGTATGCATCAATTTTTTCTTTATAATAAAGTTTTAAGTTTTCGGTTTGTATAAGTTCTTGAAATTCTTTAGGGGTTAAAATGACTGGATAATTGATATTATATTCACCAATTTTAGACGTGTAATAATAACGGTCCGTTGTGGGGTCGTAAGTATACTGACTAACGATACTGTTGGGGTTTGGGATCTCTAAGTTTCTAAAAGAGAAAGTGGTGGAGGTGGAATCTCTAACCACAGCGGGTTGTTGTCCCCAAACAAAGCATGTGCAAGTCAGCAAAGCTGCCACAAGAAAATGACGTCTCAAAATTATTTTGGCGTTGATAATTTTCAATACTTAAAGATTTTTTAAAGCCTCTTTTATGAGAAACTCCACAGAAGCCTCTGGAGTGTTGCTCAATATTTTCATAACGATACGTTCGCTTTGCTTTTTAGCAAAACCCAATACTTCCAATGCAGATAACGCTTCATCTTTATTTGTATTGTTTGAAACAGAAAGAGTTTCATCAATATCATATATTTTTAAAATCTTATCCTTAAGATCAATGATCACACGCTGAGCGGTTTTAAGCCCAATCCCTTTGACCGATTGAATTAGAGCTACATCTTCGGCCGCAATACCTTCTCGAACTTGTTTTGGTGTCAACGAAGACAACATGGTTCTTGCAGTATTGGTACCTATACCGCTTACAGAGATTAAAAGTCTAAAAATTTCCCGTTCCATAGCTGTTGCAAAGCCATAAAGCTGATGAGCATCTTCCTTGACTTGTAAATGTGTCAAGAGTTTAATTGACTCACTATCTGTAAGCTGAGAAAATGTATGTAAGGAAATATGAATAAAATAGCCTACACCATTGCAGTCAATAACCACCCCTGTGGGTGACTTTTCAACCAATCTACCTCTAATTTGAGTAATCATCTTTTGAATATTAGAACCTCAAATGTACTAAAATTATCATACATTTTAAGATGAAAATCGGAGGCTGTATTTTTTATTGCTTCTGTTTTTGTTGGGCATCAATGACAGCCACAGCTGTCATGTTTACAATTTCATCCACACTGGCTCCAAATTGGATGATATGAACCGGTTTTTTAAGCCCCATCATAATGGGTCCAATTGATTCAGCATTATTGAGTTCTTTCAGCAATTTATAGGTGATGTTAGCCGATTCTAAATTTGGAAAAATTAAGGCATTTACTTTTTTATTGGCAAGTTTTGAAAATGGGAAATTGGCCTTGAGCAGTTTACTGTTCAAGGCAAAGTCCGTTTGCAGTTCGCCATCGACAGACAAATCGGGATGGCGACGGTGTAAATAAGCAACTGCTTCCCTTACCTTTGTGGCCGTTTGATCTTTGGAGGATCCAAAATTTGAATAAGACAGCATGGCCATAACTGGTTTAATGCCAAACATTTTCATTACACCAGAAGTCATTTGTGTAATTTTAATCAAATCGTGTGCCGTAGGGTTGATATTGATGGCTGTATCACTTAAAAACATCGGTCCACGCTGAGTGATCATCACGTTAGTGGTTGCAATTCTTGTTGAACCCGGGGCTAATCCTATTAAATCCAACATCGGCTTTACAATCGATGGGTAGCTCCTGGAATAGCCTGTTATCAAGGCATCTGCATCGCCTTCATTGACCATCATGGCAGCATAGTAATTGCGCTCACGCATGAGTTTTTGGGCAGAAAAAAGTGTTTGACCCCTACGCTTTTGTTGTTTCCAAAACACTTCCCCGTATTTGTTTTTCTGTGCGTTGTGAGCCTCATCTTTGGGGTCAATAATAGGTACATCAGCATCAAATTCTAGTTCTGATTTCAGACTTTCAATTTGTTTTTTATTCCCTAATAAAATGGGATGCGCAATGCCCTCTTCGTGAACAATTTGAGCCGCTTTAAGCACGTCCAACTGATCGGCTTCCGCAAATACCACGCGTTTGGGGTTTGATTTCGCTCCGTCAGATAACAGCCGTACAATTTTATTATCGGCGTTCATGCGGTCCAATAATCTGCTTTCGTATTTTTCCCAATCTGAAATAGGAGCCTGAGCAACGCCGCTTTCCATGGCTGCTTTGGCAACCGCTGGAGGAATTTTAGCGATTAATCTGGGATCAAAAGGTTTTGGAATGATATAATCATTACCAAAAGTAAGGCGCATTTCTCCATAAGCAACATTCACTTGCTCTGGAACAGGCTCCTTGGCTAAGTCTGCAAGGGCAACAACTGCGGCCTTTTTCATGGCTTCGTTTATGGTCGTGGCGCGCACATCCAAAGCACCTCTGAATATAAAAGGAAAGCCCAATACATTATTGACCTGGTTTGGCGTGTCACTACGACCCGTAGCCATGATGATATCATCACGCGTTTTTACAGCTAAATTGTACTTTATTTCAGGGTCTGGATTGGCCATCGCAAATACAATCGGTTTCGCTGCCATGGATTTTAGCATTTTTGGAGTGACCAAATCTGCTATTGAAAGTCCTATAAAAACATCGGCACCCACCATGGCGTCTTCCAGAGAATTTACATCCTTAGCAGTCGCAAATTCAGACTTTTGAGAGCTTAGATTGTCACGGTCCTGGCGTATCACACCTTTACTGTCTAACATCACTATGTTTTCGCGTTTGGCCCCAAATGATCTGTAAAGCCTTGTACACGAGATGGCAGCAGCCCCGGCCCCACTAACCACAATTTGCACCTCATCAATGTTCTTACCTGCCAATTCAAGCGCATTGAGAAGCGCAGCAGCAGAAATAATCGCTGTCCCATGTTGATCGTCATGCATCACTGGGATATTTAATTCTGCCTTAAGCCGTTTTTCAATTTCAAAAGCTTCGGGGGCTTTGATATCTTCTAGATTAATGCCTCCAAATGTGGGGGCTATATTTTTAACCGTTGCGATAAATTCTTCAATATCTTCAGTATCAACCTCAATATCAAAAACGTCGATATCTGCAAAAATTTTAAATAAAAGTCCCTTACCTTCCATAACAGGTTTTGAAGCCTCGGGACCAATATTCCCTAATCCTAAAACCGCTGTTCCATTAGAAATAACAGCCACTAAATTTCCTTTAGAGGTGTATTTGTAGGCTTCTGAAGGATTTTTTTGAATTTCGAGACAAGGTGCCGCTACCCCCGGAGAATAAGCCAAAGACAAATCTCGCTGAGTGGCGTATTTTTTAGTGGGTATAACTTGTATTTTCCCTGGATTTGGCTTGGCATGGTACGCAAGGGCCTCAAGTTCGTGTCTGGTGCGTTTTGACATAATAAATTTTAGTTATTAAAGATACAAAGTTAGGGGTATTTTTGACATGGACACTCAGGGTTATTCCTTTAAAAATTCAATATTACGCTTTAAACCACTGTATTTAGTTCTCTTCACAGCGGATTTTTTAAATACTTTACTGAAGGTTTCTTGGGTAATTTCTTCCCAATCATTTTTGGTCATTGAAAGTAATTCTGGCTTGGGATTGAACAGTGGCTCGCTGTGCTGTTTTGAGAAATGATTCCAAGGACATACGTCTTGACATACATCACAACCAAACGCCCAATGGTCTAACTTTCCTTTCATTTCGTTTGGAATGTTGTCTTTTAATTCTATGGTAAAATACGAAATGCATTTACTGCCATCAACCTGAAAGGGTTCTGTAATAGCTTCT
>PAQB01000027.1 GCA_002709185.1 Flavobacteriaceae bacterium | reverse complement strand
CTTGGCACCGCTGTAACCCTAAGTTGGGATGCAAATAACGGCGAAACCCAATGGGAATATGTGCTTCAGCCCCAAGGGACAGGAGTTCCAACAGCGGCTGGGACACCCTTAGCCGTAAACCCAATTACTCTTTATGGATTGGACTGGGATACAGATTACGAAGTTTACTTGCGTGCGGACTGTGGCGCAGGAGACTTTAGCGATTGGACTGCCCCAGCAGTATTTTCAACGCCAGTACAAACAAACTTTACAATTGATTGCGATGCTGGAGAAGTTTTGGATCTAAGTTATTGCTATACAAACAATGATACCACGGCATGGTTGTTCACCTCCTCAACTGCATTTCCACTAAGAATTATTTTTGATTCTGGAAATATTGAGGCTAGATTTGATGATATCACCATTTACGACGGACCGGACAACACAGGAACTGTTTTATTCAATAATAATGATGCTGATATACATGACTTGAGCGGTCTTGAGTTTCAATCAACAGCAACAGCAATCTATATGGAAGTGGATTCAGACGGATCTGTCAGTTGCGAGAGCTCCACAACTTACAGTCCATGGGATTTCTCAGTTTCTTGTGCCACGTGCGTGACACAAACTGTAGACTTTTCGATTGATGGAATTTGCAACCCAGATTATGAATTCTATGTAGATGCAAATATTTCTGATATGGGAGATGCTACCAGCATAGACCTGACAGATAATCTTGGCATAATAACCCAAACAGTTACATCCACTGGTGTTGTAAGCTTGGGTCCTTATGCGGCCAATCAAGAAATCATCATCACTGCAGTGAACAGTAACGACGCCAGTTGTGCTGTTGAAAGCGATCTTTTGACATTTATTTGTCCACCCCCGCCAAACGAATGCTCCATTGTGTATGCGGGTGAAGACAGTAGTTTTTGTACCGATAATGAAACAGAAACAACACTAACGGCCACCTACCATATATTGGGGCAAGACACAACGGCGTATGAAATTACCTCCGTTAACAATTGTGAATTCCCATCTTTTGTTGGGGGTACCCCAAGTAGTGTAAATATTGATGACAGGTGGTCAGAGGTTATTGATATTGGTTTTGATTTCTGCTTCTTTGGCGGAACTTACAATCAATTGTTAATTGGATCTAATGGGGTTTTATCTTTTGAGATTGAAAATGCTAACTCTGCTGCAGGTTATCAATTCTCAACCGATGACGCATTACCAATGACCACAAACAGTTCCATATTTTTACCGTTTGACACAAGTGCCGCCAATATTTTTGGTGTGGGGCATGATATTGATCCCTCAGTAGGGGGTGAAATTAATTATATGGTTTTGGGTACTTCGCCATCAAGACAATTTGTTGTGAATTATACTAATGTTCCTCATTTTGGTAGTCAATGTGATGGATTTACATCAACAACTCAAATTATTCTTTATGAATCGTCCAATGTCATCGACGTCAATATCATCGACAAGCCTGCATGTATTGATTTCAATGATGGATTGGCCGTGGTGGGCATTCAAAATATTGACAATACCGTTGCATATACACCAACTGATAGAAATATTGGGTTTTGGGATGCCTCAAACGAATCCTGGCGCTTTAGCCCATCGGTTGGAAACCCTAACTATGTGTTTGAATGGTACGATGGCAGTACGCTAGTGGGTACAGAAGAGACCATTACGGTATCTCCTGAGACCACCACGACCTATACCGCTGCAGTTACTTACAATTTGTGTACTGGAGGCACAGCGACAGTGACAGATGAAGTGACAATCGATGTTGCTGCTTCACCGTTCCCAATAGCCGCCGATAATGAAATTTTCATTTGTGCTGATGACGACGCAGTTGTTTTAGAGGTCAGTTTAGAAGGGGCGCAACCAGTTCCCAACAATGTTGTTTATTACTGGACCTATGACGGCATCGATATCGTAGATGGTGTTTCTGAAGCCAATGGTGGCAATACCATTACCCTAGGTGGATTAACCCCAGAGTTTGATATCCTTGAAGGAGACTATTTAGTAACCGCACTTAATACTGTAACAGGATGCTCAGCAGACACAACCATCTCTGTAAGTTATTATATGAATGAAAATTGTGTAGACATTCCGCAAGGGATATCACCCAATGGAGATGGCATGAATGACTGTTTGGTTCTAGACCACCTCGAAGCGCAAGAAGATATTATTAAGGCAGAAGTATATAACAGATACGGTGTTAAAGTATTTGAGCTAAATGATTATATTGATCAGTGGTGTGGCCAAGATGCCAGTGACGGAAGTAGCAATTCTAATGAATTATTACCAGTTGGCACCTATTTTTATGTCATTCAATATGCTTCAGGTCGCGAACCAACCATCAGCTGGATTTATCTTAACTACTAACCACTACAACTAATTTAAAAAGCAATGAAAAAGTTAATTTTAATATTTTTTACCGTGCTAATTGCCCAGCAAAGCCATGCGCAACAGGATCCGCAGTACACCCAATACATGTACAATATGAATATCATCAACCCTGCTTACGCCGGAATTTCTGAAGGGCTTTCCGTAGGTGCTTTGTACCGCAGTCAATGGGTAGGGCTAGACGGCGGTCCTGAAACCTTTACCTTTAACATACACTCGCCGGTAGGGAAACAACTCGCCTTAGGCTTGTCTGTGATTTCTGACAAAATTGGTCCGGTTGAAGAAACAAATGCTTACGTGGATGTTTCTTACACCATTCCTTTAGGCATGGAAACACGCTTGGCTTTTGGAGTGAAAGGTGGTTTTACATTCCATGACATTGCCATTGGAGAGAATCAAATAAGTCTGGTAGACCTTGGCGATCCGTTTTTCGCCAATGCAATAAACGAAACAACCCCTAATATTGGAGCGGGGGTTTATTTCTATAAACCCAATAAGTACTATGTTTCTGTTTCTGTCCCAAACATTCTCAATGGGGTCCATCTAGATGCCAACGGCACTAAAATAGGTTCAGAGTCTGAGCATTTATTTGCAGCGGCGGGCTATGTATTTGATTTATCTGAGAACTTTAAACTAAAGCCACACGCTTTATTGAAATATGCTTTTGATGCACCGCTAAGTTACGATCTCAATGCCAACGTATTTATGTACGACTTGGTTGAAGTTGGAGTGGGCTACAGACTGGATGACTCCTTTAGCGGCATGATTAACTTTCAAGTCATGGACAACATTCGCATTGGCTATGCCTACGACGCCATACAATCGGACTTAGATATTGTAACCAATGCATCGCATGAAGTTTTTATCAATTTTGATTTGAACTTCTCATCCAAAGTCTCAAGGTCACCACGTTATTTTTAAATTTAAGCTAAGTATAACATCATGAAAAAATACACTTCCATATTTATTATCATATTAGTCACTGGCTTATTTGCCAACGCGCAATCAAAATCAACGAAAAAAGCTGATAAACTGTTTTCAAAACTTGAGTTTGTGGACGCTGCAAAAGAATATGAAAAATTGATTTCCAAAGGGGAAAAAAATGCTTACATATATACACAATTAGCCGAAGCCTATTACAATGTTTTTAAATCTGTTGATGCAGAAAAATGGTATGCCAAAGCGCTGGAAACCTCAGAAGCACCAGAAACTATTTTTAAGTATGCACAGATGCTTAAAGCCAATGGTAAATACGAGGCTTCCAATGTACAAATGGCAAAATTTGCAGCTATGCGCCCAGCAGATCACAGAGCCATTGCATTTTTAAATAATCCAAACTATTTGCCAAAAATTATTGAGAAGGGGCAAAAGTTTAATGTCCAAGATGCTGGTTTAAACACAGAATTTTCTGACTTCGGAGGCACCCTTCAGAATGGGAAATTATATATTGCTTCCGCAAGGAACGAAAGCGGAAAAAATTACGGTTGGAACAAAGAACCATTTCTAGATGTTTATGTGGCCAATCAAAATAAAGATGGCTCATTTCAAACAGCTGTTGCTTTTGATGCAATCAACACCAGATACCACGAAGGTCTTGTTGCTTTTGCACCGGACGGAAACACACTGTATTTTTCAAGAGAGAGTTATTATGATAATATCTTTGAAAAAGATTCTTTGTCAAGAACTAAATTTAGTGTGCTTAACCTTTACAAGTCCACGCAGGAATTGGGTCGTTGGTCTGAGGGCGAGGCGCTTGCTTTGAACTCTAAAAATTACTCTGTTAAAAATCCAGCAGTGAGTCCAGATGGAAAACTGTTATTTTTTGCCTCTGACATGGCTGGAGGTATGGGCCAATTTGATCTTTACATGGCGCCAATAAATGGGGACGGTTCGGTTGGTGAAGCCACCAATTTAGGACAAAAAGTAAATACAGAAGGACAAGAAATGTTTCCTTTTGTTAGCAGCGACAACACCCTTTACTTTTCATCTGATGGGCATTTAGGGCTAGGAGGAATGGATGTCTTTTTTGCAAAATTGGTCGATGGAAAAGTAGGCCCTGTAAGGAATATTGGAATTCCTGTAAATGGCAATGCCGATGACTTTGCCTTTAGCATCAATGATGCAACTGGAGAAGGTTTTGTCTCTTCAAATCGTGAAGGTGGTGCTGGCAGTGACGATGTGTATGCTGTTAAAGTGCTACAACCCATTTGTGATGTAATGGCTACTGTTACGGTCAAAGACAGTGAAACCGGGCTAGTACTGGCCAATGCTACTGTGAATGTTACCGATACTGAAGGTAATGTCGTTGGCAGTAAAATGACCTCTAAAAAAGGGGAAGTTAATTATATTGTCGAATGCGGTACAGACCTATACCTTACGGCTTCAATGGATCAATATGAAAGCGGATCAACCTACATTGAAGGCAGTAGCGAAGAAGAAATATACGGAGAGATTTTACTAGATCCAATTGATGAAATAATTCTTGCCAACAAAGTTATTTTAAACCCTATATACTTCGATTTTGACAAGTCTAATATCACTGCAAAAGCGGCCTTTGAATTGGACAAACTCGTAGCGTTGATGAATAAATATGAGTCTATTGTCATTCGTGCAGAATCACACACAGATGCTAGAGGCAGTGCTAAATACAACCAAAGCCTTTCTGAAAGACGTGCGCTAACAACAGCCCAATATGTTATTGCGCAAGGCATTGATGCCAGCAGAATAAGTGGTATTGGAATGGGAGAAGCCATGCCGGTTAATGACTGCGGTTCTGGGTGTAGTGAAGATGAGCATCAAATGAACCGTCGTTCCGAATTCATTATTCTGGAAGGCAATCCAAACGATGAATAAAAAAATTAATTTTTTAAAACCTCCACTATGTGGGGGTTTTTTTATGCCGCTTTGGAAACTAAGAAAATTAATCCGTACACTAAGAATTGAAAAACGACAAGCGCCAATAAAGAATGTTGCGAAGCGCGCCTTGATGCTTTGGAAAACAGAATGGAACGCTTCTTACCATTGTACCCCATCCAGTTTTTAAATATAATAAACAGCATAATACCCACAAAGACCAGCCAGGCATTGAAAGGGGTTAAAAAAGTTAATTTCATTTGCTCACAGAACTTCATAAAAAAAAGGCCCAACAAAAGAAATAAACCTATTTGAAGCAATGAAACATATAAACGAGCTACCCTAGCCGCTAGCTTTGGCTTATATTTTTTAACTTTCAGAAATACTGAAATGTAAAACTGATCAAAAAGATTCATAATAAGAAAGTATAAAAAAACCTGTGATGACTCACAGGTTTTTAAATTTTAGTGATTTATACTATGGAACCGATACAATGACATTTTCAACATGAATTGTTGAATTTTGGTTAGAGGTATCACTTCCTGTGTATTTGAAAGCTATATATAAAGTTCCCGTGTAAGAAGCTAGATCTACAGAGCCTGAATCTACCCAAGAGAACCAATCGCTGGTCACATCAGGATGGGCAATGACGACGGTTAATGGCTCCCATGTTGC
This sequence comes from Flavobacteriaceae bacterium, assembly GCA_002709185.1. Next base: position 19,186 of record PAQB01000027.1, on the reverse strand, counting down.
AGTGGCAATTCCAGAGGCTTCCCCACTAAAATCAGTTGAGACAAATACTTCTAGTGGGTAATGACCTGTATCAGGATAGGCATATTCTGTTTGGAAATTTAAAACTTCTCCGTCTTGAGCGTCCATATCAATGCCTGGTGATATAAGCCAGCCAATGTTGGAAGATTCACCGGTAGCATAGGCACTAAATTCTGCATAACCATTGCCACCATAGACCTGTTCTGTCCATAATTCGGTTCCCGCTTCTGCGTAATTGATCCAGTTTGCAATATTTAAATTTGTGTTGTCAGTAGCGGAATTAAATGACTCCTCAAAAACAGGATCACAGCGCGCGTCATTGAAAAGAACATCATCGGTTGAATTGAGCATCATGACTCTGTCATCACCCCCATAACTTTTGGAGATTAGACCCGTAATGGTTCCTCTACCATCAGTTGGTAATGGCTCTTGATTGAACGAAGCAAAAGAACTTGTTTCAACAAAAAACTCAGCACCATTTAGACAACTCACTAAGGGATATAACGTATCATAATCGTCATAAGGATCTACATAAGATTGCCCTTCCAAGCCCAGTGGAAATTGCATGTCTTCAAAAGACACCAACAACCCCATATGAGAGTCATCAACACTGGACGCATTGACCACTAAAGGAACCATGGTTTCTGTGGTTGCTGAACGCATAATATAGCTTTGAACTTGAGATGTATTGATGATACCCACACGGCTTCCATCTGCAGAACCTCCTATGGTGATAACCTCAGAAGCGTTTTCTCCTACATATAACCCTTTTAAGTTGATATACACCTCGCGGCCTATATTGAATTGGTTATAGCTATCTACTTGATTTAAATAAATACCAATACCTGCGGTTGGATTCTCAGGAGCATCCTGAATATAAAATTCTTTGTAAAAATTTCCAGTAGCATCAGAAGAAGACACATAACCTTTGACTGCTATATCCGATTCTATGAGGGTGACTTGACCATTGTAAAGCCCCTTAACATATTCAACAGAAACCAATTGTACAGTGTTCTGATCAATACTTTGCAAAAGTGCATTTAGGTTTTCATTCTCTTCAGACCCTACACTGGAGGGCACAGTAAAGTCGTCGTCTTGTACACAAGCAACCATTGCAAAACATACAAAAATAATTGCAGTAAATGTTTTAAAGTTTATTGTTTTCATTCGTTTTAAATTAAGGTTCATTTTTAGTTTTTTTAAAATCTATAATTGAGGTTTAAGAAATAAGTTGGGCCACGTCCATACCAATACTTTGGCCCGAAAACGCGCTTTGGATTTCCAGCATCTTCCTGCAGAGAACGGTAATTCGCACTGCGCCCTTGTTCAAAACCTCCAGATTTAAATTTCTGGTTGAATATATTGTTTAAGCTTACAAAAAGACTGATGTATTTATCGCCTATTTTCCAAGACTTACCGCCAATGGCATTGATGACCATGTAGTCCTCAAATCGCTCTTGATGAAGCAATTCTCTGGCCAGGTCCGGTTCATAATCACTAAAAGGTAAGCCATCTGTGTCCAAGTAAAAGTTTTGGGTTCTGGTCAATGGTGAAACATCGACATAGGTGTCGGCAAAGAAATTAGCTGTAGTTCCAAACCACCAGTAGTTGGGATCTCTGTATTCAAAACCAATGGAAGCCGCTTGTTGGGGGCCGGCCGCAATGCGGTAATCTTTTAAATTTGATTCTCCAAAATTAAGACCATCCACAAAATCACTTGAGGTTAATACCAAGTTCGGGTTGTTGTCATAGGTGAATTGTCCAACAGAAGCGACACCAGTCAATTTAATGGATGGTGTGATTTGAGCTTCCATCCCAAATTCAATTCCCATATGAGTCTTATCAATGCCTTGTAAAATTTCTTGAACAAAAGCGGTTCCTTCATCCACTCCGCTAATACCATCAGCAAAATAAAATGAAATTTCATTCGCATCTTGCATTTGGGTATAATAACCGGTCAATCTTGCCTTTACGCTCGAGGATCTGAAAATATAATTGGCATCAAAGGAAGTAATTTTTTCCTCAGTGATATCGACGCCTGTGATGTCTCCAACAATCGCGTGATTTTCTCTAGAGTTTGTAAAAGTATTTCTAATGGAAGGGGCTTTAGTTAAATAACCTGCATTGACATTAAATATATGTTTTCCGGAAAATTTATAAGTAAATCCACCCTTGGCACCAATGCCTCCAAAAGAAAGTTTTCGACCCTTGCCTAGAGAATTATCGGCATAAGTTTCTGTTTGATAAAGTCCTTCACGTTGGTATTCTGTTGCTGTGTAAGACCCCGCCAAAAAGAAATCTACTTTGTTGTATTTAAATTGAGCCTGGGCAAATCCACTCAAAACATTAGCATCTATGTTAAAGTTGTAACGAAAGGTGTCTCCTTCTCCCACAACACGGTTTGGATTTTGCAGATCAAATTGAACTTGGTCAAAAGCATCTATGTTCAGGTAACCAGAGTTACTGCCCAGCATGTCTACGATCTCTGCAAAATTATGAGACTTTAAGCGCTTGTAATTAACAGCAGCGTTCAGAGTCACATTTTCGGACAAGATCGATTCTAAGATGGTATTGGCAGTAAATTGCTGGTCATCACTGCGATCCTCATACAACACATAAGCCGCGTAATCACCATTAATATTGTTTGTTAAATTCGCATCGTAAATGCGGTTCCAATTGACTTGACCCCCATTGCGAAAAGACTGCTCAGATTGATAGGCTCCAGCATAATCTGGTCCATCATCATCTGCTAAAAAATAACTTGGAAGCTGTTGATAGTAGGCCGGACTTGGATTGGCACCTCCGGCGTAATCTAAGCGACTATTACCCAATTCTCCAAACTGGTATGAAACATTTGTATTTAAACTTGATGATTCTGAAAGATCCCAATAGTGGTTCAGCATGATTACAGGTTCTGCGATACGTCGAATTCTAGAATTTCGTTTCTCTCCATCATGCCAGCCCCAATACTCATTGTAAGCAGTACCCTTAAGGTCAAAAACTTCTTGGGTATTTGGAGAAGATTTTCCACGGCGGTTGGGGGTATAAAACCCAACGAGATTCAAACTGTGCTTGTCGTTTATTTTCTTTTCAACAGAAACAAAAAAGGAATTGGCGTCATAAAAGGTCCCATCTTGAAAGCCTTCATCCCCCCAGCGTCTGCCCAAGGTAAAGGCATAGGCCCAACCACCATCCAACATGCCCGAGGCATAAGAGGCCATCAAACGGTTAGTATAACTTCTGTTTGAAGAAGAATAAGTAACACGACCCCCAGATCTGTAGTTGGAAGCCCGTAAATTGATATTTGTTAAACCAAGTAGTCCTCCAAAATTATATGCAGAAGGAGATAGACCTACGCTAAGCTCCTGGCTTCTAAGAACATCATTGATTCCTCCCCAATTACTCCATTGTGGACGTCCGTCAAATAATTTGTTCATTTCAATTCCGTTCATTAAAACAGTGCCGTTATCTGTATTTAGACCTCGCATCCTAAAAAATGACTGACTAAATTCAAAAGCAGCAGTTCTTTGAAATATATCCATTGAGGCTGATAAAAGACCAGAAATATTATCGGCGCCACTAGAGTCACTATTGAGCTCATCGTCTGAAAGCGTTATTGTAAAAAGGTCATCATCTGAGTCGTCGAACTCAATCATTAAATCGGGAAGACTAAGGTTGCTGCCTTCGGATACCACAATAGGATAACGTGCAGTCAAAAAACCATTTTTACTAAGTAAAAGGATTTGTTCTCCTAATGGAACATCCAAAACAAAAGCAAATGCGCCTTGGTTGTCCGTTATTGTACTCAAATCAGTGCCTTCCAATTGAACCAATACCGCATCAATAGGCTGGGAGGTCATCATGTCTTTGACAATACCACGAATAGTCGTTTGCTGTGCAAAACTGTAGATGCTTGCAAAACAGACAAACATAAAGCTCAAAATTTGTTTTTTCATAAGTGATTAATTTTATTGAAGAATATCTTAGAACATTTGAACAGATATGTTAAACAAATGTACGTTTCTTATTTTAAAATTAATACTTTTGATATATAAAATAATCATCAAATTTAGTAACAAATTGAAAACATCGAACAGAAAATATCACAACGTATTAATATTTATTTTATTCTTTTTCGTTTCGAAAATTGAAGCTCAGAAAAAACGCACTTTCAAAGTCCATACCGTCGCATTCTACAATGTTGAAAACCTGTTTGATACCATCAACGATACGACAAAATTTGATGAACGCAGTCCCATGATGGAGCTGAAAACAGCGCGGGAAGAAATTTACCAAAAGAAAGTACAAAATATGGCCGATGTAATTTCAAAAATTGGCGCTAAGACCTCAAATAACAGCCCAGCTGTCATTGGGATATGTGAGGTTGAGAACCGCGCAGTTATTGAAGATTTAGCAAACGATCCTGCCTTGCTTACTAAAAACTATGGGATAGTTCATTACGACTCCCCCGATGAGCGTGGAATCGATGTAGCGTTGATGTACCAAAAAGCTTTATTTCGCCCCTTAAGTTCAAGTGCACATCAAACAAAACTAAGTGATAACAGTTCCGATGGTCGCGACTATACAAGGGATGTGCTGTTGGTGAGCGGTTACCTTGAAGAAGATTTGATTCACGTTCTTGTCAACCACTGGCCCTCAAGAAGTGGTGGAGAGGCTAGAAGCCGCTCCAAACGTGAGGCTGCCGCTGCAGTCAATAAACGGCTTGTAGATTCCCTTCAAATGGAAGACCCCTATGCTAAAATATTTGTAATGGGAGACCTCAACGACAACCCTACAAATTCCAGTTTGAAAAAGGTATTAAAGACCAAAGGCGATAAAAGGAAAGTTGGTTTTAAAGAACTATTTAATCCAATGGAAAGTTTTTTTAAGAAAGGATTGGGCTCCAATGCCTACAGAGATGCTTGGAGTTTATTTGACCAAATTATTGTATCCAAACCGCTACTTGAAGAAGACTATTCTTCATTTCGCTTTTACAAGGCTGGTATTTTTAACGCGCAATTTCTAATTACCAAAAAAGGCCAATACAAAGGCTATCCGTTCCGAAGTTTTTCATGGGGCGGATTTACGGGTGGCTACAGTGACCACTTCCCAGTTTTTGTGCATGTCATTAAAGAAATCCAGTAAAGATTTTTTAAAATCATCCCGAGATCGTTAAAGTGTAAGAACTTACTTTAATCCCATTCTAAAACTCGAACCAAATTGGTTACTAATGCTTTTGAAGCTTAGTTAAGTTAACCTCTGTGGGGTTAGTCCTTTTTTTTGAATGATTAAAATCAAAACTATAGTAATTCCCATTAACTAGAATTTCCCCGCTGTAATCTCCATAAAATCCATTAAAAGTTAGTGTTTCTCCTAATTTTATTGTTTTTGTAACCGAAGTATGCCATTTGTTTTTAATCAGGTTTTTTAGAGTGTAGTAGGCTTTTTTTGGTTCTAAATTTTCATCCAATAAGCCCCCGGCATGACCTCGCCAGGCGTTTCTATCGGTAAGGTTCCAAAAGGTCAAAGAAGTCACACTGGGATGGCTAAAAACAAGGGTGTAAAAATCTTTGATATAATCTGACTGGTAGTTTTCATACTCTGGTAAACTTGGCAAGTTCATGGTTTGACCCTTTTTTATTTTTTCGGTTCTTTGCTTTAAAAAGACCTGATGGTCACGCCAATCGTTAAAACGTCTAGAGCTAGTCACTGTAAGTTCTGTAAATTGAATGTCCTTTCCAAGACTTTCATAATCGTTAAGTAATTTCCATAAAGCGTCCTCAGATAATACACCTGCATTGGTTTGCATATGTGCCTGCATCCCAACAGCATCGTATTCCACACCATGGTCATTCAAATATTTATTTAGAGCTAAAAAAGAAGGTTCCGATGGATTGTAATGGTTATTGGTGTATGTTTTTGTAGAATCTACTGTGTTTACAAAATCGTAAAGATCCTTCATCGCGCTTTCAATTCCTCCCTTGTGAGTAACCCAACGCGTTACACCACTGGGAGAAACATGCGCTTTAAAAACTGCGACGGGTTCATTATAAACATCCCAATATTTTATTTCAGGGTTGGACTCTATAAGATATCGTATTCTATTTTTAATAATAGAATCTAGTTTTTCTGAATCTTTAAAGTCAACAACCCACTTTGGCAAAGACTCATGCCATAGCAAAGGATGCCCTTTGACTTTTAGGTTATTTTCGATGGCCCATTTGATATTGCCTTTTAAATAGGCATCAAAGCGATCAAGGTCTTTTCGGTCCCTGTGATAAGCAGCCCAGTAGAAACCGACCGTCACAAAGTTGAAAAGCGCCTTGGTATAATCCTTGTATTTTTCAAAATAAGGTGTTCCGGCAAAACTTCCTAATTGGGTCATGGAAACGCCAAAATTAAATTCGTGACTGACGAGCTCAAAATGCAATTGAATCGTATCGCCGACAACTTTTTCTGGAAATACGAATTTAAGCTGGGCCTCCCCTTTTCTGTGAGTTTCAATACGCGCTTGTGCCCCCTCTAAATCCCAAGGCGTGTGTTCATGGGGCGCTTGTCCTTGCAGAACTAAAGATGCCAATATGAAATAATAAAAAAACTTCATTTGTAAAAAGGGTTGTGTTTGGGTTAAATAAATTTTACAAATACCACCAAGCCTTCCATGGAATTCTTGAAAGTATTAATAACAAAGCAAGGCTGTAATGAATAGCAAGAGTTTTGTATTTAGGATTTGAAAGCCGTTTCTTTTTATGTTTGGAGTAGCCGCGGGTAATCAGAACAACCGCTAATATATTAATGATGGGGTGTTCCACTAAATACATGCGGTGCGCCGGAACTTTCATTACCTCGCTTATCCCTAGTTCAAACCACAAAGAGAAACGACTGGATGAAAAATACAGTAAAAATGCAATGAGTAGCTGAGTATGGGTAACAATGAGTGCAAACAAAGCAGCCTGAAACATTTTAGGACTGTATTCTTTGTTCATCGCAACACCAGAAATGGCTCTACAAACCGCCAATAATAATACTGCTAAAACCAAATAAGCCCAATAAGAGTGTGCTGTTTTAATCATGCTTTTAATACGGATACTACTACAAAACTACGAGAATTTTGATAACAAAATAGCTTGATGGTCAGAAAACACTGAGGGTAGTGTTGTTTTGACATAGCTATCGAATGTTTTTGTAACGTGCAATGAGATTTGCTGTTGAAGCGTCGTGTGTCGCTGGGTTTTCTTCAGAAAATTCTTTTAGAATTTTACCCGCCAATTGTTTTCCAAGTTCTACGCCAAATTGATCGTAACTAAAGATGTTCCATACAATCCCTTGCACAAATATTTTGTGCTCGTACAAGGCAATGAGTTTACCCAAACTTTCTGGGGTTAATTTTTCTATAAAAACGGTGTTCGTTGGGCGATTACCGTCGAATATTTTGTACGGAATAATTTCTGAAGCGGTCCCTTCTTCAACCACAACAGCCTTATTTTTTCCCATGAGTAAAGCTTCAGTCTGTGCAAAAAAGTTAGACATGAGTTTGTCTTGATGGTCTTGATTGCCGTGTAATGCTTTTGAAAATCCAATGAAATCTGCTGGTATTAGTTTTGTGCCCTGATGAATCAGTTGAAAAAAAGCATGCTGTGAATTGGTGCCAGGTTCTCCCCAAATAAGATTTCCAGTTTGAAATTGCACTTTATTCCCATTGCGATCAATACTTTTTCCATTACTCTCCATAACAGCTTGTTGTAAATAGGTGGCAAACTGATTTAGATATTGAGTGTATGGAATGATGGCTTCACTTTCAGCATTAAAAAAATTATTATACCAAATACTGATCATGGCCAACAAAGTGGGGATGTTTTTTTCGAAAGGGGCTTCCTTAAAATGTGTGTCCATTTTATGGGCGCCTTTAAGCATGTTGTCGTAATGGTCAAAACCAACAGCCAAACTGATGCTCAATCCCACGGCACTCCAAAGAGAAAATCGTCCGCCAACCCAATCCCACATCGGAAATATATTTTGAGGGTCAATCCCAAAAGCCTTTACTTTTTCAATATTAGTAGAAACGGCCACAAATTGTTTCGCAATATCGGCCTGAGTTGCCTTTTGTAAAAACCATTGCTTGATGGTCGTTGCATTGGAAAGGGTCTCTTGAGTCGTAAAAGTCTTGGATACGATAACAAAAAGAGTGGTCTCCGGATTTAAACCTTTTAAAACTTCACTCACGTGATCGCCATCTACATTGCTAACGAAATGTACTTTCAAATGATTGCCATAATAAGAAAGTGCATCAACAACCATGGCAGGACCCAAATCTGAACCCCCGATTCCAATGTTTACAACATCGGTAAAAGCACGGTTTGTAAAGCCTTTTCTCTGGCCACTAATCACCGCTTCTGAAAACTGCTTGATCTTATTTTTGACCTCATGAATTTCAGGAATAATATTACTGCCTTCAAATAAAACTTCGCAATCTTTTGGAGCTCTAAGTGCAGTATGTAGAACTGCTCTACCTTCGGTTTTATTAATTTTTTCGCCATCAAAATACTTAGAAATGGCGTCGCTTAACTGAACTTCTTCTGCCAATTCATTGAGTAATGACAGGGTTTCGGCAGTAATTCTATTTTTAGAATAATCTATAAAAAAATCATCCCACTCAATGCTCATCTCTGAGACTCGACCGGGGTTATTTATGAACCAAGAAGACATATGGGCATCTTTGACGGCTTCAAAATGGGTCTGTAGCTTTTTCCAAGCATGCGTTTGTGTGGGATCAATGGATTTTAAGCTCATTTTAAATTAAATAGAATTAATTGATTGAATCTAGTTGTTGTTTTAGGGGTGCAATATACTCAAGAAAATCCGATTTATACTTTTCTGAAAGTGCTTTTGCGTCTGGAAGTTTCTGACGAAAGGGATCTACTTGACGCCCATTTTTCCAAAAACGGTAACAAACATGGGGGCCGCTAGTGTTGCCAGTCATTCCGACTTTACCAATCACATCACCTTGCTTCACAAAATCGCCTACTTTTACAAGCCGCCTGCTCATGTGAAGGTATTGGGTCGAATATGTGGCATTGTGGCGAATCTTAACGTAGTTGCCATTACCGCCACGCCTTGCAGATTCTACAACAGTCCCATTTGCTGTGACTAAGATGGGGGTTCCTACTGCAGCAGCAAAATCTGTTCCTTTGTGCGGGCGGACTCTATTGCCATAAAGTTTAATGCGACGCTTTAAATTGTATCGAGAGGAAATACGGCTGAACTTTATCGGGCTTTTTAAAAACGCTTTTTGGAGGCTCTTGCCTTTGTCATCGTAGTAATCGGTGCTATTTTTAGAATCTGCCGTAATATAATTAAAGGCATATATGGCTTCGCCTTTGTGTTGAAAATAGGCTGCCTCTATGGTTTCGATACCGGCATAAATACTGTCCTCTACAAAACGTTGCTTGTAAATCACTTTAAAATTATCTCCTTTTTGAAGCCTAAAAAAATCAATGGTCCAAGCATAGATGTCGTCTGACATGTCGTAAATCAACTGAATGGGTAAGCCTTGTGCTTCCATGGTTTCAGAAAGCGAGTTTTCAATAAAACCAGAAGCTTCTCTTTCAGCAATTTTAACAGGTTTACGTGCTTTGTATGCAAAAATAGAATCACAAAATTCTACAACGAGATACTCAATTTTGTTCTCTTCATATATAAAGACCAAGGGTTCATTAGAACTGTCTTTGGAAAAAAGTATTGTATAGGGCTTTCCTGTTCTGAGCTGGCGAGTGTCAAAAACAGCTTTGGTTTTTTCTGCAATGTGATGGATTTGTGGATAAAAAAGTTGATTGTTCTCTAATATTTCCCCAAAACTATCCCCACTTCTTACGGTGTCATTGACAACCTTGTAGTTGTTAAAATTATAGCCAAATTTATTGTTTTCCAATGGAATAGACGCTGAGATTGAACCCGTTTCAAGGGTCTCGGAAGAGCAACTTTTTAGGATGTAAAAAAAGATTACAACAGCAAAACTGTAAAGGAAGAATTTTAAATTAAAAAGTCCAGGATTAATTTTCAACTTCATGCCCCCAATTCTCTTTTTCCACAGCAGTCCAAAGTTCTGGAAAAAATATTCTCTTTTGATATTTTGGATGCATGTATTTTTGCCAATTACTACCCCCGGTGGCCTCACCATCACCTGAAGTGGATAAAATATAATGTTTGGCAGCGTTGAAATGACCCATAACCCAAGTGATATTCACGGTGTAATCATAATGACGCATGGCCTTAATTAAAGCTTGACTGTTCTGATCTTTTTTTGAGAGTTCTTTATATCGAGACCATAGATTTTTGGAATGGTAAACCTTCATAAAGGTGATAAATTCTTCTTTGTAACGCTTTTCAAAACCAGAAAGTAAGGTTGATTTCTTAGCCGTTTTATAGTCTTTACCTGCAGCCTGCCAGTACAAATGTTCAAACGCATTTTCGAATGGGGTATTCCGGTCGATGGTTTTTCTGAAACGCGGGTCTATAAGATTGATGAGCTCGGTGGATGCAAATTCAATTTTTCGATACTGTGCACTCTGGAAGCCGCTCCCTGGGGCGAGTGTATGTCTAAATTTATTATACTGTTCCACGTCCATGCCCTCCTTCATGATGCTGAAAGAAGAGGTCAACATATCGAAATAACGACTCACTCGCATCAACTTGTCTTTAAAAAAATTCACTTCCAAAATATCCACCTCAGCAACCTGTTGAAGTTCCCACAAAATCATTTTAAAAATCAATTCATTGATTTGGTGGTAACCAATAAAAACCATCTCATCAGGAAAATTGGTGCGTTGAATTTGTAAGTTAAGAAGTGCATCCGTATGGATATAGTCCCAATAATTCATGGGTTTACTATGTAAAAGCCCTTCTAAATACACGTTTTTATCTTGGCCTTCAGCACTGTATTTCTCATCCAGTGCTTTGATAATATCTTGACTAGTTTTGTTTTTCATTGGCTGGATTTAAAGTTGAATTTCAAAGGGATGTTTTAAACCTTTAAAAGCCACCAGATCAGACCTTAAAGAACCAACTCTTAAGTCTGCTTTAATTTTAATTGGGATTTTATTTTTATCGGCACTTACCCAAAGTGTAACACTTTCCTCTTCGTGAAAAACACGACCGGCCATTACATAAGGGCGGAATTTAAGACAATTAATATTTCCAAATTGGGTGCCGATGGTTTCTCTTCCTAAAAACTTAAGTTTGAATCCAAAAATCTCATTGTCAAAGAACATATTCAATCTAACGGTGTGACCTACTTTAATGGTTTCGGTATCGTAGTGATCTCTTAAATAATAATAGGCCGAAACCATGTCTTGAATATCGGATGATATGGGAATTATTGTTTTGGTTTTATGCCTTAAATCATTAACCAGCGCTGTTTTTTTTTCATAGTCAAACTCAATAACTCTGTTTTTGACATGTCCGCCTTCATTAATATTTCTGATGAACTTATAAGGCCGTCCCGAGGCTTTATCAAAATAACTTTCATAACGATCATTAACTTTAAAAAACCATTTAATAGCGCCTGTGGTCCATCCCTTTCCTATCACATGACAAACAGCACGGTTTTTGAAAGTGGATTGTTTCACCTCCAAGGTTGCATTACCTGCTTTAACCCAACCACTATAATTAAGCTTGAATTTTAACCATTCTCCAGATTGAAACGAGGACTCTGACTGAGCATTGGGGACAGCTAAGCCCAAGATTATGATTAAAAATACTAAAATTTGCTTCATAAGATTGCACATGCATTTGTAGCTCTACAAATTTGCAATTATTATTCCAAAACTAAAAGCAAGATTTAATCTATTTATAAATCAATTTGTTAAAGGGTGCCTCTGTTGGCTTGTTCGCGTTCAATAGACTCAAAAAGCGCTTTAAAATTTCCTGCGCCAAACCCTTTGGCACCCATCCGCTGAATGATTTCAAAAAATAACGTGGGACGGTCTTCAATGGGTTTAGTGAAAATTTGCAATAAATAACCTTCTTCATCTGCATCCACTAAAATGGACAATTCTTTTAGGGTTGAAATGTCTTCTTTCATGAGTTTCATATGAGCCCCCAACCGGCTTTGGATGGCATCGTAATAGGTTTTTGGGGGGGGCGGTAAAAATTCAACCCCATTCTTTTTCAGCTGTTTTACAGTTGTAATAATGTCATCGGTCGCCACCGCTAAATGTTGAACCCCTGAGTCTTCATAAAAATCTAAATATTCTTCAATTTGAGAGCGCTTTTCAGCTTCAGCAGGTTCATTAATTGGAAATTTAATTCGCCCATTACCATTGCTCATGACTTTACTCATCAGAGCAGAGTATTCTGTGTGAATTTGTTTGTCATCAAAGGATAGAAAATTTACAAATCCCATCACTTCTTCATACCATTGAACCCAAATATCCATTTGGCCCCAGCCTACATTTCCAACAATATGATCAATAAACCTTAAACCTGAGCTTGGCGGATTATAAGTGGAGTTCCATACTTCGTAACCAGGAAAAAAGACTCCTTTGTAATTTTTCCGTTCTACAAAAACGTGGACCGTCTCCCCATATGTATAGATGCCTGAAGTTATAATGACACCATGTTCATCCTGGCTCTTTTTGGGTGTAAAATAAGACTTTGCACCGCGTTTTGTAGTTTCTGCATGGGCGGCCTTAGCGTCATCTACCAATAATGCAATAACCTTTACCCCATCACCGTGTTTTCTTAAGTGGTCGTTGATGGGTGATTTGCTGTGCAAAGGGGTGGTGAGTACCAATCTAATTTTACCCTGTTTTAGGACATAACTAGCCGCATTTTTTGAACCCGTTTCTAACCCCCTATAGGCCAGGGATTGAAAGCCAAAAGCGGTTTTATAAAAATGGGCTGCTTGTTTTGCATTGCCAACATATAGCTCAATATAATCGGTTCCAAAAAGGGGTAAAAAATCTTTGGCATCATAAAAAATTTTCTCAAGACTATTGTCTGCAGAATTTAAGGATTCATTCATAACTAAAATTTGAGGTTAAGTGTTATTTTCTAACCACGACTGGTAATAGTCGCCGTCAGAAATTTTTAGAGCTTCTTCAGTGACTTGAAGCGGTTTAAAAGTATCGACCATTACAGCCAATTCTTTGGTGTCTTTAAGGCCAATACTGCGTTCCATTGCGCCAGGGTGGGGCCCATGTGGAATCCCCGCGGGGTGTAATGAAATATGACCGACTTTAACATCATTTCGACTCATAAAATCTCCATCTACATAATACAAAACCTCATCGCTATCAATATTGCTGTGGTTGTAAGGGGCCGGTATGGCTTTGGGATGATAATCATATATGCGAGGCACAAAACTGCAAACAACCAAGGCGTTGGTTTCGAAAGTCTGATGCACTGGGGGTGGCTGGTGAATTCTACCAGTTATAGGTTCAAAATCGTGAATGGAAAAGGCATAAGGATAATTGTAACCATCATAGCCCACCACATCAAAAGGATGGGAGGCATATACCATATCGATGAGCTGATTTTGTTTTTTAATTTTCACCGTGAAATCCCCCGATTGGTTGTATGTTTCTAATTCTTGTGGACGGCGGATGTCACGTTCACAATAGGGTGCATGTTCCAACAACTGACCAAACCAATTGCGATAACGTTTGGGGGTATAAATAGGACTGTACGATTCTAAAATAAACAATCTGTTATCTTCAGAATCAAATTGGATTTGATAAATTACTCCCCTTGGGATGAGCAAGTAATCCCCATATTTGAAATCTAAATTCCCAAACATACTGCGAAGTTTTCCGGAGCCTCGGTGCACAAAAATAAGCTCATCAGCATCCGAATTTTTATAAAAATAGTCTGTGAGAGATGTTTTTGGAGCTGCCAAAATAATGTTGCAATCAGAATTTGTTAAAACAATGGTCCTGCTTTCTAAAAAGTCGTTTTTAGGAGCGACTTCAAAGCCGCGAAGGCGATACGATCGAATGTTGTTTGTTTTTGCTATTTTAGGCGCAATACTGTACTGCTTTCCAATTGACTTTACTTGTGTCGGGCGCTGTTCATGGTAAGAAAGTGTGGCCATGCCATCAAATCCAACGGTTCCAAACAGTTGTTCGTAATAGAAACCCCCGCTGGATTTTTCAAATTGTGTGTGTTTTTTGGGAGGTATGTCCCCAAGTTTGTGGTAAAAAGGCATATTAAAGAACTTCTGATGTTAAACGAAAGCCTCGAAAAAGGCAACTAATTGATGCGAAGATTCACAGTTTAACTATTCAGGATTTCTCTTGATAAGAAAATGAAGAAATAATAAAAGGTCTTTCCAAAAAAGGGCCATACACAAAGTTAGGAAAAAAATATCAGCTTTATTAAAACCAGTATCCCAAATTAATAAAAACGCCCTCAAAATTATTTTCAGGTGACCAATTATATTTTAATTCTATGGGGCCAAAAATAGTTTCTAGACCATATCCCAAGGCATAACCACTGAAGTAAGGAAGTTCTAACCAATTTTTAGTAACAAAAATATCATCTCCAATATTGGAAAAATTACCTGAAAAGTTAAGGTGGTTGCGTTTATAAAATTCGTAATCCATATTGAAGTATGCTTTTACGAAACTATTGCCCGAAAGACTAAAGAAATCATATCCAAACATATTTCCGTAGTTGTTTATATGGTTGCGGGCATAGCCTCCAAGCCCAAAATTTAACGCCGAAATATTGTCATTTCCAAGCCTAAAACCACCCTCAATTCCAACCATCATTGACAGTTCTTTAGTAATTAAAAACGCTTTTGCAATATTTGTTTTAACGTTTAAAAACTGTGTGAAATCTTCTGCGCTGGAAGCGGTTAAAAATAAATTCCCGTCGGTCTCAAACAAAAGCCCTTTGGTGGGAAAGAAAATATTGTCTAAGGTGTCATACCTCAATGTGGTATTGAGACTGAAAAAATCGCTGTTTTCAATTTGATACTCGCTGGCCTGAAAGACATTGACCAAAGAAGGGCTTGATGCTTCTATACTAAGGCGCTTAAACCTAGCGCCTAGCTTGAAAGACAAATCTTTTTTAATTAGGGTCTCTACAAAAAAACTCGCTGTTAAATCAGAAATTGTTGTGGGAAGCGCATTGTCAATTTCCATAGGAAGAGTGGCATCAAAAAATAAAGGGTTTATGTCATATTTGAAATCTGTATACTTAAAATTAAGTCCAATGCTCCAATAAAACCCTTTGTCAATGTAATAATCAAAATTAAATCGAGAATTATCCCCCAATATAAAATCCAAAGACAAAACGTCATTTTTCATTAAAAATTGCTTTTTCGTAAGGTTTAATAGTAAAGAACTCTTTAAGACCTTGTCGTAATGAAGCCCTAATTTCAATAAGGTTGTGTTGGTAGTCTCTTTGATGTCCGCAGTAAAATTATAACTGCCATTTGGTAAAGGGGAAAACCGGTAACGGAAAGCTTCAAAATTATTAGTCGCCAAAAGATTATTAACGCCGCTACTAAAATCTTTAAAACTTATGGTTTCATCACGCCTAAATCTCAATTTACCAAAAACGTAGGAGTCTGTATATTTTTCATTTCCATCAATTTGTACTGTATTGAATTTTAAAGCATCTAAACCTATATTTTTCTTAGGCACTTTTGTGTAATTCTGTGTTCTGGCAATCCTCTTTAATTGACTCAGGAAAGGTGTGACAGAAACTTCCCCGCTTTTAATAATTTTAGCGCCTTTGTTAAATGAAATAATTGAAAAATCCTCCACGTCAGGTTCAATAAAAAGATCGGTGAGTTGAATCTTGTCTTCTAAATCCTCAGCAGATTTAAAATTACTTATTTGTGCTAATATATCTGAAATTGAATTGATTTCTTCTTTGGTCAAAAGATCTTCTTCAACACTCACACCAATGATAAAATCTAAATTTTTTGTTTTTAAATATTCAATAGGATAATTGTTTGCAATGCCGCCATCCATAAGCAATGCGCCATCGTGCTCCAAGGGCTGAAAAAGGGTGGGTAGGGTGCTACTTATCGAAATGGCTTCGGCCAAATTACCACGGTCCAGTACAACTGAAGCCCCGGTTTCAATATCCGTTGCCATGCAATAAAATGGAATTGGAAGTTGACTGAAGTCAGAAATAGCGCTAACATCCAATGTTAGTTTTGTAAATAAATTAAATAAATTTTGACCTCTTGAAATTGAAGATGGCAATTGAATTTTAAAATCGTTTACCGGCAGTGAAATCCCGTATTTCTCAGAATTTTTTCGTTCTTGAAATGTTTTTGAAGGCCTTGGAACCTTATCACCCAGCAATACATCAAAATCAATAACTCTAAAAATAGAATCCAACTGCTTGCCAGTATACCCTGCAGCATATAATCCACCAACTGCAGACCCCATACTGGTGCCCCCAATATAATCAACGCGAACTCCCAAGCTGTCAATGACTTTTAAGACGCCAATATGTGCCAATCCCTTGGCACCTCCTCCACTCAAAACCAATCCAATTTTAGGATTATCGGGCATTGGGTCTTGCGCATGACCAAGCAGTGCAAATAAATAAATAACAATGTAAAATTTTAGGTTAAGCTTCATTTTTAGAATGGTAATAATTATAAATCTTTTGGGCTTTAGAGTGTCCAATGATTTGTTCTAATTCATCCAACTTTGCAAAAGAAATACGCTGAGGTGATTTGAAGGCCTTTAACAATTCGACCCGCGTTTTATCGCCTATGCCAGGAATAGATTCTAATTCAGAATGCAAAGCAGATTTACTGCGCTTATTTCTGTGGTGATCGATGCCAAAACGGTGTGCTTCATTTCTCAATTGTTGAATGATTTTCAAAGTTTCACTTTTCTTGTCTAAATATAAGGGAATTGGATCATTTGGGTAAAATAATTCTTCCAATCTTTTTGCTATGCCAATAATCGCAATTTTTGAACGCAAGCCAAGGGTGTCCAAACTTTTAAGCGCTGCAGATAATTGGCCTTTACCCCCATCAATAATCACAAGCTGAGGAAGGGGTTTTTTTTCTTCTAATAAACGTTTGTAACGTCGATAAACAACTTCTGTCATTGAGGCAAAGTCGTCTGGACCCTTTACAGTTTTGATGTTAAAATGACGGTATTCTTTTTTGCTGGGTTTTGCATTTCTAAAAACCACGCAGGCGGCAACTGGATGCGTTCCTTGAATATTTGAATTATCAAAACATTCAATATGGGTGGGAGCGTCCTTGAGCCGAAGATCTGATTTCATTTGTGCCATGATGCGTTTCACATGACGGTCCGGATCCGTAATTTTAACTTGTTTCAATTTTTCTAAACGTTGGTATTTGGCATTGCGCAAAGACAGGTCTATAAGCTGCTTTTTATCCCCAACTTTAGGAACCGTACATTTTAAATTAGACCCCAATTCAAGCTTAAAAGGCAAATAAAGCACTTTGGATTGCAACTGAAATCTTTGGCGCATTTCCATTATGGCTAAGGTCAAAAGTTCTGCATCTGTTTCGTCCAGCTTTTTTTTCAATTCCATAGTATGTGCCCTAATGATGGCGCCATGAGATACTTGTAAAAAATTCACATAGGCGTAGCTCTCGTCACTAACAATGCTGTACACCTCGACCTCACTAATTTTTGGATTCACAATGGTCGACCTGGCCTGATAGTGCTCCAAAATTGTGAGTTTCTCTTTAAAAGATTGTGCTTCTTCAAATTGATTCAAATTAGAAAACTTAAACATTTCATCGCGAAGTGTTTTTTTGATATTTCCGAGTTTGCCATTTAATATTTGCTTTACAAATCGCATGTTTTCCATATAGTCCTTTTCAGAAATATAATCCCGTGTCAGTATTTTGGGACGCTCTGCAAAACCCAGTACAAGGAAGTGTCCTTGATGGCTGTGTGTTTTTAAAAAAATGTCCGTTTCAGAATTATTTATTTTCTTTTGAGAAAAATTATAGTTTTCTATGCGAATTGGATACAGCGACTTTATCAAATTAATGATGGTATTTACAACTTTAACACTGGAATAGGGACCAAAATACTCAGATCCATCTTTGATAACACGACGGGTAGAAAATACTCTTGGAAACCTTTCGCTTTTTATACAAATCCATGGGTAGGACTTGTCATCTTTGAGCAGTACATTATACCGCGGTTGGTATTTTTTGATGAGGTTATTTTCCAGCAAAAGCGCATCGGTCTCAGTCGCGACGACAATGTGCTTAATGGACCTTATTTTCTTTACTAAAACATGAGTCTTGGCTTGGTCGTGATTCTTGTTAAAATAAGAGCGAACTCGTTTTTTTAAGTTCTTGGCTTTACCAATATAAAGAATCTTGTCTTTGGCATCAAAAAACTGATATACTCCAGCGTTATTCGGTAATGTTTTGAGTTGTATTTCGATGCTTAGTGGCGCCATAATACCAAAGGTATACTAATTCTTAACATCCTAAAAATCGATACTACTTTTTTAGTATATTGTTGCAAAATTAAAGGCCATTTACATCATGAATATTGTCATTTTATCAAGAAATAAAAATTTATACTCCACACGAAGGCTTGTTGAGGAAGCGGAAGATCGGGGGCATGATGTTCAGGTCATAGATCCTTTGAATTGTGACTTGATCATTGAGAAAGAAAAGCCATCGATTTATTACAAAGACAGATACCTCAACGATGTAGATGCCATTATCCCAAGGATTGGGGCTTCAGTGACTTTCTATGGATGTGCAGTGGTACGTCAGTTTGAAATGATGAATGTATTTTCTACCGTTTCTTCTGATGCCATCATTCGATCTCGCGATAAATTACGCAGTTTTCAGCACCTTTCGAAAGGGGGAATAGACATGCCGAAAACCGTTTTTACAAATTACTCCAAAGACGTTGAAGAAGTTATTGAACTTGTAGGGGGAACCCCCGTAGTTATAAAACTATTGGAAGGAACGCAAGGTCTTGGTGTTGTTCTGGCGGAATCTAAAAATGCAGCGGAATCTGTTTTGGAAGCCTTCAATGGCTTACAGGCAAGAGCTTTGGTTCAAGAATATATTTCCGAGGCAAAAGGAGTGGATGTCCGTGCTTTTATTGTGGATGGCCAAGTTGTTGGGGCTATGAAACGACGTGGTAAGCCTGGTGAATTTCGTTCTAATTTACACCGCGGGGGT
>PAQB01000026.1 GCA_002709185.1 Flavobacteriaceae bacterium | reverse complement strand
TTCAATAGATTTTTTGAAATCTTTGAAATAGAATCATTTTTAACAATAGGTAATGCAACAGATGAATTCAAAAAGTTTACGAAAGAAAATGAGTTTGAAATAGAATACAGAGAATCTATTGGTGGGTACGTTAGGCGATAACTAAACCATAGGCATATCTTCTTCCTTCAATTCTGCTATTTCTAAACCTCTTAAGTAGGTTAAACTTACGTTTATTGACGAATGCCCCATAGCTTTCTGTAACTTGGTTATTGAGCCTGTACGCTTGAAGATTTCTATAGCCCCAGAGTGTCTAAAAGAGTAGAGTGTTTGTCCTTGTTTAAGAAGCTTAGTTTGTTTCTTATATCTGCTCCAAAGCGTTTTGAAATAGTCTGGATTTCTGCTCCACTGCTCCCCAGTAAAGATATTATCATATAAACCTTTTGGATGTAAGTAGGATTTTATAAATCTTGGGACTGGTACAATCCTGTTTCTACCTGACTTATTTCTAAACCCAGAAAGTGTAATATAGCTTAAGTCATTAGAGAAATCTCCCCATGTCAATTCCCTCACTTCTCTATGTGGTCTTAATAAGCAACCATAAGTCAGCAAACAACATAAATGAAGGTGTTTATTAAAAGCTTTTATATCCTCTAGTACAGCAGCAATATCATCAAAAGGTTTGTGCAAAACAGCCTTGGATTTCTTACTTTTTATTTCAGTCATTGGATTGCCCTCCAAACCTAGGGATGCAGCCTCATTTATAAGCACTTTTAGATGCCTTTTAAGGGTGTTGTGAGAAACTCCAGAGCAATACCTTGAAAGAATATTTTTGAGCCCTCTAACAGAGAGTTTTGAGGATCCAATTTCTTGCTTTAAACAGTCAAAACTAAACTGTAACATAGCCTTGTATTTTGAAGAATAATCACCAGCTAGTTTTGAGTCTAATGCCTGTTTGATATAATCAATGTCTGAGAGCTTACCACTAACCACATTTGAAGATCTGTAGGACAACAAAACATCACCATTTAAAAGGTAGCTATAAATCTCAGCAGCTAGAACTTTAGCAATGGATAGTCTTTGATCAAGTGGATAGGAATTAGGGTCTGTGGTTGAGTTGATTCTTTTACCATTATAAAGTCTGTATCTCTTACCACCAATGTAAAAGGATACAAATACTTTGTTTAAAGAATCAGTGTGAACTTTAGGAAATTGTAGTGTCATTTGACAGTGCTTAGACAGTTAAACTTAATTGTCTGTACAAGGCACTGGTAATCAATAGCTCAGTTGGTTAGAGCATCTGACTGTTAATCAGAGGGTCCTTGGTTCGAGCCCAAGAGGAGGAGCAAAAGCTTTACAGAGATGTAGGGCTTTTTTATTACACAGATATTTGTATAATACGTTTAAATACAACAATAAGTTTTTTGCAATTTGTTTTAGGCGGCGTTGCTTGTGGCACCGCCAAAAGTGACAAGTTAACGTACAACTTAATAGCGAAGATAGTTGTAAAGTTACAGGTTAAATTTTTAATAATCAAGTATTTAAGGGGTAAGTTATTGTCATTTTATTGAAAACTCGAAAAATAATTTTACTTTTGATATACTATGAAAAAGTTGCTTTTATTACTGTTTATTCCATTATTCTCATATAGTCAAACATATAAAGACATAATGTCTATTAACTCTGCAGAAATGTTTAAGAAAGTTGCTATTGAGAATAACTATGAGATTGATAATAGTGATGAAGGCGAATTAATTACATATGGATTTAATATTCAAAGAGATTCTATTGAAGGGAATAAATCTACCAAATGGCTTTATTATGACCCTAAAGGTGATTCTTTCTTTTTTCAGTTTTCAAGGTCATCTTTCTTGGGTGTAAATGATAAAAGTGATTATGATTTAATTCTCAACGAGGTAAAAGAAAAATGTAGTTATCATAAAATTGTCAACTTTGGTGGCACTGATTATGTAACTTATAGTTGCCCTGAATCCTCATACAAAGGAAAAATCGGATTTGTTATTGAGGAAGACAATGGAATCATTGTACATTTTCCTGATAAATAAAATTTAGCCATAAAGGAATTACAGTATGGGTTTTTTCAGCAAATTATTTACTCAAGCAATATTTGGGAAATATGTAGGGGGACATATTTGGTCAGCAGACAGGACTCGGAAATATAGGGAGTATCTTAAGTCAGATGCTTGGAAAAGAAAGAGGTATGTCGTTTTGAGAAGGGATAATTGGACTTGTCAATATTGCGGCAATAAAGCAACTCAAGTTCATCACCTAAGATATGCTAAATACAAAATAGGAAAAGAACCTATTAAATGGCTAATATCCCTTTGCGCATCTTGTCATAAAAAACAACATTAATTAATCCTAAACCATAGGCATATCTTCCTCTTTTAGTTCTGCTATTTCCAAACCTCTTAAGTAGGTTAGAGATACATTTCTTATATTTAGGCTATGAAATTACGAAATCCAATGAAAAATAAATGGGGACAATGGAAAGACGATGCAACATTGGCTGAAAAATGTTTTTGGTCTTTCATCTTTGTCGCTGTAGGAATGACTATAGGTAATTTAATTCTTGACTTTTTTATTTAGGAAACCATTGGCATATCTTCTTCTTTTAATTCTGCTATTTCTAAACCTCTTAAGTAGGTTAAACTTAAATTAATTGATGATAATAAGGAGGCAATGAACCCGCTTTCGCTGCCAAAACGATTTAAAATTTAATCCCTATATTAGTTGCTCTTTAAAATTAATTTAATCAATCAAATTATTACTTTATGAAAACCAAATTAACATTAGCAGCATTAACACTTTGTTTGGTACTGTCTGCACAAAAAAAGAAAAATGGTACCATTTACATAGAACATCCAGCAATGGAGGCTGTGGAGGAATTTAACACGGCTTTTGTAGCAGGTGATCTCGAAAAAATTAAAAGCCTTGTTTCGGATGACTTTAAATGGAGAAATTCAACAATGCGAGAAAAACCGGGGACCTTAAAGCAGCTTTTAGGCCGATCAAACTATCTGAGTAAAAACATTGAAAATTTTGAAATCAAACATTATGGCGGCTCTTATCCAGACGCTTTTGAATATAAGAAAGACAATGTTCTGGACGTCATGACCTACACCTGGATGACAGGTTACGATAAAAACACTGGCGTTTCATTAAACATGCCACGCCACGCAAGTTTTAGAGTTGGCGAAAACGGTAAAATTTTATCGGTGAACATCATGGATGACCAAGTGCTTTGGAATAAAGCATACGATGCCTATGATACCACAAAAAACGGGGTTATCTATAAGGATCACCCCCTGGTTTCAAAAGTTCGACTTCTCATGCAAGCTTACCTCACAAAAGACGTTGACGAAATAAAAAGCCACTACACAGCATCTACCGCCTTTTATGATGTCATGAATTCAGGCCTAAATGAATACAAGACATTAGACGAGGAGTTTGCGGATTTTAACAGCTACATGGAAGTTTTTGATTTGTTGGAAATTAACGAAAGCGGTTATCCTGATGTATTAGATTATGAGGGCGATGGCAGTGTTGTAATCTCTTGGTGGAATATGAAATTTAAAAATAAAAAATCTGGAAATACAACAACCATTAAACAGCACATTCAACACGCATTTAATGAAAAAGGAGAGATCTCCAGAGAGGATTACTATTTTAATCCCGCACAACTTCCGGACTGATATCGGTTAGATTAAAAACGTTAAACCCCTTTTCGACAAGGGGTTTTTTAAAATTTTAATTCTATATTAGTTGTTCTTAAAAACTAATTTAATCAATCAAATTATTACTTTATGAAAACCAAATTAACATTAGCAGCCTTAACACTTTGTTTATTGCTGTCTGCTCAAAAAAAGAAAAATGGTACCATGTACATCGAGCACCCTGCAATTGATGTGATCAATCAAATGTATGCGGCCGTCAATGCAAAAGACTCTTTAAAATTAGCAAGTCTGATTGCAGACGACTTTAAGGGTTTTAGTGGCGACAACATGAACAAGGATGCAGAGGCAACGACCAAAGCAGCGTTTCTTCAAAATATTGCAAATTGGCAAACTTACAACCGTTACTTTACTTTAAACCACACCAAAAACGGCTACCCAGACGCAGTAGAATATAAAGATGACACCTTCAGTAATTTAACCTGGGTGTATGCATGGGAAAAAATCACCGGGATCGGCGGCACTACAGGGGTTAAATTTTCACAACCAAGACATGCGCAATATGGCGTCACTTCCGACGGTAAAATCGTGTTCTTGCGAATTTATCAA
Source organism: Flavobacteriaceae bacterium (assembly GCA_002709185.1). The sequence continues at coordinate 12,228 of PAQB01000026.1, read as the reverse complement.
AATCAAATGCCTTTTGCTGAAAGCTGGAGAAGCCAAAGAGAACTAAAAGATGGTCAAATTTATTCCCACCATCCAAACATCAACACGGTTAGAAAAGCCCTGCACGCCATTGAGTTTAACGATATGGATGCGTTTTACGAAGCTTTTGCCGACAATGCACAGTTTGATGGTTTGTTTAATGACTGGGGCAATGATCCATTATCAAAAGCTGATTTTAAGGCCCTTCAAATGGAATTTTTAGAGTCCTATTCGGTAAACAGCTTTGACTGTGTTTGGATTAAATATTATGAATTTGATTCACAACGCAACTACGTTCAGTCTTGGTGGCGTGTCTCCTTGACACGTAAGTCCGACAATAAGGTGACTGTAATTCCGGTTTTGTTTAACCATGGGTTTAATGCGGAAGGAAAAATCTTTAGGCATAATGAACTTTGGAATCAGTCAAAGTTAGATTAAAATATCAAGTGCATACCTACTAACCAACTAAAAAAACCCACCAAAAGGTGGGTTTTTTAGTGTTATTCAAGTCTTTTAAAAGTTTTTCCGCCTTATGTAAATCCAATACCCAGTATAGGCCACTGCCATAAAAAGTAAAGTGTATACAAAAAGTGCAATACCATTGCCATTTAATAAAAAAAGGTCTGAAATGGACAAGACTTTAGCGTCTATAGCTCCTAAGAAAAAAGCAGCAGCTAAGCAACTGGCTAATATTGCGATATGTCTTTTTAAATGCATCTTTGTAAACCTACAATATTTTCTCAACATAAAACAAAATAATTTTTCAAAGTAGTTTATTAATCGTAATATTGCAATTAAATAAATCACCACATATGGGCCTTGCCAAAACAGAAATTTTTCCCCTTGAGCAAAATGCGGTTGCGAGATTTGCAAAAGCTCTTGGGCATCCTGCAAGAGTGGCCATTTTACAACATCTATTTAAAACAAACCAATGCATTTGTGGCGATTTGGTTTTGGAAATTGGCCTGGCACAAGCCACAATTTCTCAGCACCTCAAGGCGCTCAAATCCCTAGGCTTAATTCAAGGCAATGTAGAAGGGACCACGGTGTGTTATTGTGTTGATTTTAAAAATTGGGCTAAAATGAAACAGATCCTGTCAGCTTTTTTAGACCAGGATCTGAACGCCTACCAATGTTGTTGAAAATTTAAAATAGACCTAACCATGCTTTTTAAAATCCTCCAAATACAAATCAAATGCCTAGATACAAGCTCAATTTCTTCAAGCCGGCAAAATTTATTACAACCGTTAATAGATTTCATTCAGTCTAAAGTAGATGCGGGTCAACCCATTAAACTGAATTTTATTTGCACCCATAATTCCAGGCGCAGCCATTTGTCTCAGGTTTGGGCCCAGGCGCTGGGCCATTTCTATAACATCAAAACGATTTTTTGCTATTCTGGGGGGACAGAAAGCACTGCCCTATTTCCTGCGGCTGCCAGGGCTTTAGAGACCAGTGGCTTTAAAATTGATTCTCAAACACATACGAAAAACCCGTTGTATGCCATTAAGTTTTCAGCGCAGCAAACCCCCATTAAAGGGTTTTCTAAAACCTATGACCACGTAGAGAATCCAAAGACTGCATTCGCAGCCATTCTCACTTGTTCTCAGGCCGACAAAGACTGCCCGTATATTCCTGGCGCTGAGGTTCGAATTCCATTGCCTTTTGAGGATCCAAAAGCTTTTGATAACACCTCGCAACAAGCCGAAAAATATAGAGAGCGCAGTTTACAAATAGCCACAGAATTAAAACACGTATTTTCAAATATTAAGCAATAAATCATGAGCCAAAAAAAATTAAGTTTTCTCGATAAAAACCTTACACTGTGGATTTTTGTAGCCATGGGCATTGGGGTCAGTTTGGGGTATTTTATGCCCAGTATCTCTGAAGTCATCAACGGCATGAGTCGCGGGACGACCAACATACCCATTGCCATTGGTCTTATTGTCATGATGTATCCCCCGTTGGCTAAAGTCAATTATGCATTGTTGCCCAAAGTATTTCAAAATACTAGGATATTATCCATTTCACTTCTGCTCAATTGGGTGATAGGCCCTGTCCTCATGTTTGCATTGGCCTTGATCTTTTTAAAAGACCATCCAGGCTACATGGTGGGTTTGATTTTAATCGGGTTGGCCCGCTGTATTGCCATGGTTTTGGTTTGGAATGATTTGGCTGAGGGTAGCAACGAATACGGCGCCGCTTTGGTAGCCCTTAACAGCATCTTTCAGGTATTTGCTTACAGTTTCTATGCCTGGATTTTTATCACTGTCTTGCCGCCATATTTAGGGTTTGAAGGCGCCATTGTAGAGATTTCCATCGGGCTCATTGCCGAAAGTGTTCTCATTTACCTTGGAATCCCTTTTTTATTAGGGATTTTAAGCCGCTTGATTTTGGTCAAGCTCAAAGGTGAAATATGGTACACAGAAGTCTTTATACCTAAAATTTCACCGCTTACGCTCATGGCTCTATTGTTTACCATTGTGGTGATGTTTTCACTGAAGGGTGAACTTATCGTTGAAATACCAAAGGATGTTTTAATCATCGCGATTCCCTTGTTAATATACTTTGTATTGATGTTTATCATTGGTTTTTTCTTTACCAAAGCTATGGGCGCAGACTACGATAAAACAGCTTCAGTTGCCTTTACGGCAGCCGGTAATAATTTTGAATTGGCCATTGCTGTAGCTATTGGCGTTTTTGGATTAAATTCGGATCAAGCTTTTGCCGGTGTCATTGGGCCTTTGGTAGAAGTTCCTGCACTAATTCTGTTGGTGAAAGTGTCGTTTTGGCTTAGAAAAAGATACTTTATTTGCATTAAAAACTAAGACCAACAATTAAAATGGCGATTATTTCTAGCTTTTTTTAGAGAAATTCACATAAAATAAATAGATTTGCTGCTTTTAAAACGGGATGTGGCGCAGTCCGGTTAGCGTACACGGCTGGGGGTCGTGTGGTCGCAGGTTCAAATCCTGTCATCCCGACTAACTATAGTCAATAGTTTCTGTAGAAAGTGTACTTTCTTATGAGAGCTGAGCCTAATATTTGCAATGAGGGTTTGTTAAGGTTTTAAATCCTATCATCCCGACTAAACACAAACTTTAGTTGTCATGGCAAGCATTAGCGCGCTTTCTAGAATTATTAAGAATGAATATATTTAACATTAAAATACGTTAAATTTTATTGAAGGTTGTTTAATTTATACTAATTTTATACTAAATTTGGGTAATTATTGTGAAATTATCGATAATTACTGTAAAGTTTTATAAATTATGAAAAAAAATAGATCTAATTGCCCGCTCACAAGTGCACTTGACATCATTGGTGACAAGTGGTCTTTAATTGTTATGAGGGATTTGTTTATGGGTAAAAAAACGTTTACTGAATTCATAAAATCATCAGAAAAAATTGCAACCAATATTTTAGCAAATCGCCTAGAGTTATTGACTGCGAACGGCTTAATAAAATTCACAAAGCGACCAAACGATCGAAAAACCAAACTCTATTACCTAACAGACATGGGCATTGATATGTACCCTATCATGTACGAAATGATGCAGTGGAGTGATAGAAATTTAAAGAAAAAATTTGGCCCGTCGGGTGTTGAATTTTTCAAGAATTCCAAAGGCCAACCGGCTGAGAAAATTATTTCTGATGTGACGCTATCCTATCTTGATTTAAGAGAAGAAATCCTAGCGAAAGTCAAGTCTTAGGCCACCAAATTACAAACCGCTTCTACACCCTGATGTTATTTTAGAGGAGTAAATTTTTTTAATCCTTTTATTTTTTCATTAATTTGTTGATCATATATCCCAAAAACATGAAAAACCCCCTCGTTCTAATCCTAGCCTTAGTCGCCCAGTATTCCTTTGCGCAAATTTTAAATCCCGTAAAGTGGGAGTTGAGCGTAGTTCCAGTAGAACCCCTCGAATACGAATTGGTCTTTACGGCAAACATTGAAAAAAATTGGGCCATTTACTCTCAATTTCTTGAGGAAGGCGGACCACTGCCTACCGTTATTTCTTTTGAAGCATCACCGTTCTATGAAACTCTTGGGGCCCCTTATGAAAAGCCACTCAATAAAGTGACAAAACACGATGCTGTTTTTGAAATGGTGGTTTCGAAATTTTATAAGCGTGCAGTCTTTGTACAACGCATTAAAATTATTGAGCAATCCGCCTTTGATCTGATCGGTAATGTTGAATACATGACTTGTGATGATTCTCGATGTACTTATAAGCCTGACAATCCTTTTGCGTTTAATTACACCCCTGCAAAAGGCCTGGCAGTTGCTTCCGCCTCAAAGATTGAAACCGAAATTGTTTCAGAAAACGCAAATGTAAAACTTTACGGCATGCAGCCGGATCAAATTAAGCATTACAGCGAAGTTTCTAAAAGCTCTAGGTCGCTTTGGCGGATCTTTGCCCTTGGTGTTTTAGGGGGGCTGCTCGCATTGTTAACCCCATGTGTTTTTCCAATGATTCCTTTGACCGTTAGTTTTTTCACAAAAAAAACAGACGATAATTCTGGTTTTATGAAAGCGCTGCTTTATGGCCTATTTATTGTTTTGGTTTACCTGATCTTAAGCATCCCTTTCCACCTCTTGGACTCCGTAAATCCCGATATTCTAAATGAAATTTCAACCAATGTATGGCTCAACGTCATTTTCTTTTTAATTTTTATAATTTTTGCGTTTTCATTTTTTGGGTATTACGAACTGACTCTCCCTTCCAAGTGGACTAATTTTACAAGTCAAGGCGAGGGTGTTGGTGGTATTTTGGGGGTCTTTTTTATGGCACTTACGCTGTCCATCGTTTCCTTTTCGTGCACAGGCCCAATTTTAGGTTCGCTCTTGGCAGGATCTTTATCTTCTAATGGCGGGGCATGGCAACTGACTGCAGGAATGGGTGGTTTCGGTGTGGCTCTTGGCTTCCCCTTTGCACTGTTTGCAATGTTTCCAAACATGCTCAAGGCGCTGCCTAAGTCCGGTGGCTGGCTCAATACTACAAAAGTAGTTTTAGGCTTTTTAGAGTTGGCACTGGCCTTCAAATTTTTATCTAACGCCGATCTTGTTCAGCACTGGGGGCTATTAAAAATTGAAGTTTTTCTAGCCATTTGGATTCTTATTTTTCTGGGCTTGACCCTTTATATTTTCGGAGTCCTTAAATTTCCGCACGACGGTCCTATAAGAAAGCGCTCCTTTTTAAGAATCATTTCCGGTCTCTTAGTGTTTGCTTTCGTAGTGTATTTAGGCTCGGGATTTAAACTAAATGACACCACTAAAACATTTACCCCATTGACCCTTTTAAGCGGACTTGCCCCACCTGTTGGGCACAGTATTTTATATCCCAATGACACCCCTAATAACTTTAAGTCTTTTAAAGATTTCAAAAAGGGCGTGGCCTATGCACAAAAAGTTAACAAACCGATCCTTTTAGATTTTACGGGTTATGCTTGTGTAAACTGCCGTAAAATGGAGGAAATTGTTTGGTCCAAACCGTCCATTGCCCCTTATTTTGAAAATGAGTACGTTCTGATCTCCCTTTATGTCGATGACAAGAAAGCACTACCTGAAGCCCAAAAAATAAGCGTAGAGCGACTCGGAGGTGGCTCTCGCACCCTCACTAATTTTGGTCATAAATGGGCTCATTTTCAAACTGAATTTTTTCAGTCCAATTCACAACCCTTTTATGTTTTATTGAGTCCAGATGCAAAAATAGAGTTGGCTCCAAAAGTGGGGTATACCCCCGATGTAAAAAATTATGAAGCTTTTCTAAAGCTTGGTTTAGAGGCCTTTAAAGCGTTGTAAGTATTTTTTAGACGCATAGGCATTTAGCTTAAATATTTTATTAAATTTGATTCATAAAAACACATCCAATGCTACAAAGCTTTTTAAAATTCCTTGAACTAGGGCTTTACCACATTTTAAATTTTGATGGATACGATCATATTCTATTTGTGATTATAGTTTCAGTCCCCTTCATTTTTAAAGACTGGAAACGACTTTTGATCCTCATCTCCGTATTTACCTTGGGCCATACTTTGAGTTTAATTTTAGGGGTTTATGATATCGTTAATTTAAATGTCAATGTCACGGAATGGCTCATTCCCATTACCATTTTCTTTATGGCGGTTTACAATATTTTAACGGCAGAGAAATCCAAACAAAGACGCCCTTATTTAATGTATGGGATTGTTTTGTTTTTTGGCTTGGTTCATGGCCTGGGTTTTGCCAATGCCTTTGAATCATTGGTGCACTCCAAAGAAAACACCATTTTATCAATTTTAGAATTCTCCATTGGGATTGAGATAGGACAATTTATCATTGTTTTGTGCACCCTTATTTTAAGTTTTGTCTTTCAGAGTATTTTCAGATTCTCAAATAGAGATTGGGTTTTGGTGATCTCTTCAATCATACTTGGATTTATTTTGCCTTTGATTTTTATGAGCCCAATGTTTTCCTAATTTAAAAATTGCAATTGCGGCGTAAACGGCCTATATTCGGCAAATATTTTTAGCATCAAATGTCGAACACCAAACAATTAAAATACGACAAGGCATACCTTCGAATGGCCAGCGAATGGGCTAAACTATCCTACTGTGATCGAAGACAGGTGGGGGCCATAATTGTCAAGGATCGCATGATCATTTCTGACGGATACAATGGCACCCCAACAGGATATGAAAATATTTGTGAAGATGATGAGGGGTATACAAAATGGTATGTACTCCATGCTGAAGCCAATGCCATTCTTAAAGTTGCGGCTTCAACCCAGTCTTGTAAAGGGGCAACGCTATACATTACATTGTCACCCTGTAAAAATTGCAGTAAATTGATTTATCAAGCTGGCATCACAAGAGTGGTTTACAGTACCGCTTATAAAGATTTATCTGGCGTAGATTTCTTAGAAAAATCTGGTATTGAAGTTAACTTTATCCCACTTTAGGTCTTGGTTTTTACCACGCGATCTACTTTTTTAGAAATTATTAACAGGCTTGCTATGAGAAAGGCGCAAGCTGCTGCTATTGCCGTAATGAGCGCTGTAAAACTTTCGTTTTCCAAAGGTGCTTGAAAATCAATCTTTGAGACATTAAATGCGCATGTGACCAATGCGATAAACGAGATGATGTAAGTTGCGATTTTCATTAATTAAAGTAAAAATTTAATATTTGACGTGAATAATTTTACGGCAATGGCTAGTAGTATCACGCCAAATATCTTTCGAGTGATGTTGATCCCATTTTGTCCAATCATGCGCTCAATTTTTACAGAGGTCTTTAAAAACAAAAAAATAACCAGGACATTAATAACGATGGCCACAATGATGTTTTCTGTGTAAAACTCAGATTTTAGGGACAATATAGTAGTGAGGCTTCCCGGACCAGCAATCAAGGGAAATGCCAAGGGAAATACCGTCGCATTTAAAGACGACTCTTCGTCCTGCTTGTAAAGTGTGATGCCCAAAATCATTTCTAGCGCTATAAAAAACAATATAAAGGCCCCCGCCACTGCAAATGAGTGCACGTCTATACCGACCAAGTTCAGAATACTATTGCCAATAAACAAGAAAACGATCATGATCGCCCCTGCAATAATCGCCGCTTTTTCACTTTGAATATGCCCTGCCTTTTTTCTTAAATCAATAATGATAGGGATGTTACCAACCACATCAATCACCGCAAAAAGCACCATAAAAACCGTAAAAATTTCTTTAAGATTGAAATTCATATTCTCATAAATTTGTGAGGTCAAAGTTCGCTAAATTATTTAAATATAAATTTAAAAAACCAATTTTTTTTTGGTTAGCATATGCCTTAAAATCAGTATCTTCGTTTTATGTTTCAACTGGGAAAAACAATAGTATCTGAAGCGATTTTAGACAATGATTTTGCATGCAATTTATCCGCCTGTAAAGGCGCCTGTTGTATCGATGGGGATGCCGGTGCGCCTCTAGAAGCTGACGAGGTCAAAACATTACATGAAATTTACCCAAAATTAAAACCCCATTTGACCCCCCAGGGTATTGATGCCCTCGAAAACCAAGGCTTGTTTGTGACAACTGAAAATGGAGAGTTGGAGACACCGCTTGTTAATGGAGCAGATTGTGCCTATGTTATTTATGATGAAAGTCAAACGGCCATGTGTGGGATTGAAGAAGCCTACAATCAAGGTGATGTTGCTTGGAAAAAACCAGTTTCCTGCCACTTATACCCCATTCGCGTAAAAGATTACAGTGAATTTTCGGCCGTTAATTACCACAAATGGCAAATTTGCGATCCGGCTTGTAGTTTAGGTCACGTGCTAAAAATTCCAGTATATAAATTTGTTAGAGAGGCACTCATTAGAAAATTTGGAAAGGCATGGTACGAAGCGCTTGAAGCGCTTGCAAATAAACGCATGTCCTAAAGCTTTTTTAAATTCCTAAATATTTTTCTGTTTTTTTTATTTTCTGACCACACTACTTTTTACGAGAGAAGTAATTTATAATAAACTGATTATTAGTTATTTATAAATTATAGCGGGAAATTTTTTTGTAAGAAAAAACTTACTTGTTGTTAAAAACTTGGGGTCAATGTTTATAAAAATGACTTTTATATAAGCCAACAATTTTCGTTTCTTTGTGAAGCTCGGGTTTGTAGCGAGTTAACCAAAACCATAACCTTAAACCAAAAATTAGATCAAAACAACCAATTTAACGATGCTACAAAAAGAGCCCAATTCACAACAAAACATAGACCATTTTATCACACAAGCGCAGATCATCGCGCTGGGAGAGTGATAAAAAGTAACATTCATCTTCTGGGAAAATCATCCGATACATACCAGAACTTAACTTGACTGTCCAATAGGATCAGCCTGGAAATAACCCAAATATTAAAAATTATGAAAATAGAACACATAATTAAAAGAGATTTCAGTACAAGCCCTTTTCATCTGGATAAGATAACTCAAGCTATTCAAAAAGCGATGGATTCAGTGGGTGTTGGCAATGCAGAAAACGCGCAAGACGTTGCATTGTCTGTTTACCAGAAATTATTAAACCGAAAAAGCGAAGATCATGACTACACTCCAACAATTGAGGAAGTTCAAGACATTGTAGAAACACAACTCATGGAAAGTAATTTTCCAGGAGTTGCCAAAGCCTATATTCTTTACAGAAATAAAAGAAGCCAAGATAGGCAGCCTGACATTTTCGAAAAACGCATTAACCTAAAACCCTACGAATACCCACAGTTATATGAATATGTTCCTGCGATAAGACATTCCTATTGGATTCATTCTGAATTTAATTTCACAAGTGACATACAAGATTTTAAGTCACGTTTATCGGCTCCTGAGAAAAGTGCAATCAAAAATACCATGCTGGCAATTTCTCAAATAGAAGTGGCTGTAAAGTCTTTTTGGGGAGATCTTTATCATAGAATTCCAAAACCCGAGATTGGCTCAGTCGGCTCTACATTTGCTGAAAGTGAAGTCCGCCATGCCGATGCCTATTCCCATTTATTAGAAATACTAGGCTTAAACTCAGAATTTAAGGCGCTTAAAAAGAAGCCAGCCATCATGAAAAGAGTTCAATATTTAGAAACGGCTCTTAAGAACTCAAAAAGTGATGACGATAAAGAATATGCTGAGGCCATTCTATTGTTTTCATTATTTATTGAACATGTGTCTTTGTTTTCACAGTTTTTAATCATCATGGCTTTTAACAAGCACAAAAATATGCTCAAAGGAATTTCAAATGTTGTGGAGGCCACTTCTAAAGAAGAGCAAATTCATGGAGATTTTGGTATTGATTTGATTAAAATTCTTCAAAATGAACACCCAGAGTGGTTTACATCAGAATACAAAACTTATATCCAAAACATCTGCAAAGAAGCTTTTGAGGCGGAGCAGCATGTCGTCGATTGGATTTTCGAAAACGGAGAGTTAGATTTTTTACCCAAGGCTGTAATTAACGAGTTTTTGAAAAACAGATTTAACAAATCACTTGAAAGTATAGGAATTGATAGCGTGTTTGAAATCGATGAAACATTAGTTTCGGAAACCGAATGGTTTGACGACGAAATTATAGGTACCAAGCATGGAGACTTCTTTGTGAAACGATCCATCAATTACAGTAAAAGAGCACAAAGTATAACCAGCGACGATCTATTTTAGCACATGGAGAAAAAACTAACCAACAAACAAGACCAAAAAAAGCCATACCAAGATTTAATTCAAGCTAGAAAAGAATCCAAGCAAAACGCAAATTCAAACGCCGATAAATCTTTCGATTGGCTCAATGAAAATAGCAGAAAATTTTTAGCTGCTGGATACTTGGGAGAGGGCATCAGCGCAGAAGAGCGCATTGCCAATATCGCAAAACGAGCAGAAGACATACTACAAATACCTGGTTTTGCAGATAAGTTTTATTATTATATGTCTGAGGGCTATTACTCATTGGCATCACCTGTCTGGTCAAATTTTGGAAAAAAACGCGGCTTACCAATCAGCTGTTTCGGTTCTCATATAGATGACGACATCGGAAATATTTTATACACCCAATCTGAAGTGGGCATGATGTCTAAATTAGGTGGTGGAACCTCGGGCTATTTTGGTAAAATCAGAGGCCGTGGTGCGGCCATAAAAAATAATGGCGAAGCCTCTGGGGCGGTGCACATTATGAGGTTATTTGAATCCATGGTAGACGTTGTAAGTCAAGGGTCTGTAAGACGCGGTCGTTTTTCTCCTTATCTTCCCATCGACCACCCAGACATTATGGAATTCTTGGAAATAGGAACAGAAGGAAACCCTAATCAGGAATTGACTCATGGTGTCACGGTTACTGATAATTGGATGCAAGAAATGATTGATGGTGATACTGAAAAGAGAACCGTCTGGGCCAAAGTTTTACAGAGTCGTGGAGAGATGGGTTATCCGTATATTTTCTTTACAGACAATGCAAACAACGGAGCTGCGGATGTATACAAGGACAAAGCACTGCCGATTTATGCCAGCAATTTATGTACTGAAATAATGCTACCCTCAGATCACAATTGGTCTTTTGTTTGTGTCTTGTCAAGCATCAATTTACTACATTATGACAAATGGAAAGATACCGATGCTGTGGAAACCATGGTTTACTTTTTGGACGCCGTTATTACCGAGTTTTTAGAAAAACTGGAATCCTATAAAGACTCTCCTAATTTAGACGACCGACAAACCTTTTTATTTATGGAACGCGCCTATAATTTTGCAAAGGAAAACAGAGCGCTTGGCATGGGCACCTTAGGCTGGCACTCTTTATTACAGTCCAAAATGCTGCCTTTTGACAGCCAAGAAGCCTTCAATTTAAATACAGAGGTTTTTAAAACTTTAAAAGACAAGTCATATAAAGCCTCCGAAGAATTGGCAGAAAAGTTTGGGGAACCTGCAGTACTCAAAGGCTACGGCAGAAGGAACGCCACTTTAAATGCGATTGCACCAACCACTTCATCGGCTTTTATACTAGGACAAGTATCTCAAGGCATAGAGCCCATATGGTCTAATATATATGTAAAAGATATTGCCAAAATAAAGACTACCATTAAAAATCCTTTCTTGGTGACACTTTTAAAAGAAAAAGGCATGGATACCCAAGAGGTATGGAGAGACATTAGAGACAGAGATGGTTCTGTTCAGCACCTTGATTTCTTATCTGAAAATGAAAAAGAAGTTTTCAAAACCTATTCTGAAATTGATCAATTGGCAATCATCTATCAGGCTGCCAACCGCCAAAATCATATAGATCAAGGCCAGTCGCTTAACATCATTGTACATCCGGATATGCCTACCAAGGTTGTCAATAAGATCCATGTGACTGCATGGAAGCTTGGGCTGAAGTCACTATACTACCAGCACAGCATGAATGCCGCCCAAAAGTTCAAGCAAAAGAAAGAGTGTACAAGCTGCGAAGGCTAATTAAACATTTGTAGTATTAAATAAAAAAACCCTTTAATTTGAAAGGGTTTTTTTATTAAGTCTTTTGAATTTACTTTGAAGATTTGTTGTGTGAATTTTGGTATTCGTCTATTAAATTGCCTGTAGCCTTTAAGAAATCTTTAGTTTCCAACAGTAAATTGAAATATAGTGTTGTATTTTTTGGGCTGGACTCATCCGCACCTCTGGTCCTTTTAACCTGTGATTTTATATCAGACTTTAATATATTGTAAATATCATTTTTACGCTTG
>PAQB01000025.1 GCA_002709185.1 Flavobacteriaceae bacterium | reverse complement strand
TTTAAGAGTTGCAAAAGTAGGAAATATCCGGCAGGGAGTTAGAAATTTGCAGTTTTAAATAGAGTGCGCTACTTTTGGTAGCCAAAACGTCTGAGTTGTTGCTGATTAGAACGCCAATTTTTATTGACTTTGACATAAAGTTCTAAATGGACTTGTTTACCAAAAAATTGTTCTAAATCTTTTCGAGATTCAACACCAACACGTTTCAATGCACTGCCTTTATGCCCTATGAGAATGCCTTTTTGCGTTTCACGTTCGACCATAATAACAGAACGCATCCGTATGATTTTGTCTTCTTCAAAAAATTCTTCTGTATCCACCTCAACAGCATAAGGAATTTCCTTTTTGTAATGCATTAGTATTTTTTCCCTGATTTTTTCATTGACAAAAAACCGTTCTGGCTTGTCCGTTAATTGGTCTTTTGGGAAATAGGCTGGAGAGGCTGGCAATAATTCTAAAAGACGGCTGAATACATTTTTAACATTGAAGCCTGTCAATGCAGAAATTGGGTAAAATTCGGCATTCGGAACTTTTGATTGCCAAAGCGCGGCTTGGGCTTCCAGCGTCTCTTGATCAGACTGATCAATTTTATTGAGCAATAACAAAACTGGTGTTTTGGTGTCCGTTATTTTTTTAAAAAAAGCAGCATCTTTTAGTTCTTTTTCTCCAATTTCTACCATGTATATTAAAAGATCTGCGTCTTCAAAAGCTGAATTAACCGCATCCATCATAGAGGATTGCAACTCATAAGCAGGCTTGATAATTCCTGGAGTATCCGATAAAACCATTTGAAAATCATCGCCGTTGACAATGCCTAAAATCCGGTGGCGTGTCGTTTGGGCTTTCGAAGTAATAATGGATAGTTTTTCACCAACAAATGCATTCATGAGGGTTGATTTCCCCACGTTAGGATTCCCAATAATATTGACAAAGCCGGCTTTATGCATGGTTTAAAACTTGATACAAAGGTACAATCTTCAAATGAGACCTGTTCAATTGTTGTATATCAATTATCATTCAATCTCATAAAGCGTTCAACATCTACTACCATTGAAGGGCTGCCACAAATAAAAGGAACCCGCTGATGTAAAGTGTGGGGTTGAATGTCCAAAATCCTCCTTAAGCCATCACTGGCTTGACCTTTGGCTTGCTCTGCAATAAATGCAATGGGGTTACACTCATACAAGAGACGCAATTTCCCATTGGGATAAGTATAACTTTGGGGGTACAAATAAATTCCACCTTTTATCATATTGCGATGAAAATCGGAGACCAATGAGCCAATATAACGCGATGTATATGGGCGATTGCCTTTTTCTTCCTGGCAGTATTTGATATAATCTTTAATGCCTTTGGGGAAATGGCTGTAATTTCCTTCATTCACAGAGTATATGGTTCCTTTTTCAGGGAATGTGATGTTGGGATGTGATAAATAGAATGTGCCTATGGCGGGGTTGAGTGTAAATCCATTAACGCCATCGCCAGTCGTATAAACCAACATGGTAGAGGTGCCATATATAATGTAACCGGCAGCGACTTGCTCAGTTCCTTTTTGTAAAAAATCGTCAATACTCACAGGAGATCCTACTGGGGTGACTCGGCGATAAACGGAGAAAATGGTTCCTACAGAGACATTGACATCAATATTAGAAGAACCATCCAAAGGATCGATTAAGACCACGTATTTATTTTGGTGTTGGTGGTCGGCGCTGTTAATGACCATAAAATCTTCCTCCTCTTCACTCGCAATTCCACAAACAATATTTCTATTCGTGAGCATTTGAATGAATTTTTCATGGGCATAGACATCTAGTTTTTGTTGGTTTTCACCTTGGGTATTGGTTTGGCCTGCAGCACCTAATATATCCACCAATCCTGCTTTATTAACTTCGTAGTTAACAACTTTGGCAGCCAAGCGTAAGGAATTGATAAGGCGAGAAAGTTCTCCAGAACTGTATTTAAAGGCGCTTTGATTATCGATGATATACTCACCGAGGGTTTGATTTTTTTGAGGCATTACAATGAAGTAGGATGACAAATATCGTAATTTTTAAACAACCACAAGGGTTTTGAAGTGAAATTATCACCCAATAATAAAAGGGTTTTAAGTATCTTTGAGAGCAAATAAAAAAGCATGGATTTCCTCATTAGAGAAGCGAAAGAAACTGACCTTAAACAGATACTAAATCTAATTGTCGAACTGGCGGTTTACGAAAAGGCCCCAGATGCTGTGGAAGTGACTGTAGAAGATTTAAAAGCTTCTGGATTTGGTAACTCCCCAGATTTTTTATGTTTTGTTGCTGATGTAGACACCAAAATTGTTGGTATTGCACTAACCTACACTCGGTTTTCTACTTGGAAAGGACGGGTGCTTCACCTTGAAGATTTAATCGTTTCAGAAAGCATGCGAGGACAAGGAATTGGTTCGGCCTTGTTGGACAAAGTGGTGCTACATGCTGCAGATTTGGCAGTCAAAAGAGTGTGTTGGGAGGTCCTTGATTGGAATACCGATGCCATTAACTTTTACAAAGCCAAAGGCGCGGATGTCAAACGTGATTGGGATGTGGTACACCTCAACGAACACGGTATAAAGAATTATTTATCTAAACTGTATTCATGCAAATCTTAAAGTTTGGAGGGGCTTCTGTAAAAGATGCTCAAGGCGTTAAAAATCTTGAAAAGGTTCTTAAAATTACAGGGACAACGGAAACAATTGTTGTTATTTCTGCCATGGGGAAAACCACCAATGCCTTGGAGAAAGTCATTGACCATTATTACCACTCCAAACACAAATTACAAAGCAGCATTCAAGAAGTTCAAAAATACCACAATGCTATTTTATTGGAATTATTTGAAAATGAAACCCATGTAGTTTTTAAAACGGTTTCAAAATTATTTCGGGAACTGACTGCCTTTTTTGAGCGCAATAAATCACCTGACTATAATTTTGTTTACGATCAAACCATCGGATATGGAGAGTTGGTTTCGACAACCATTATAAGTTACTATCTCAACCACAAAGGGGTAAAAAACAACTGGCTGGATGCTCGTGAAGTCATTAAAACTAATCGAAATTATCGAAACGCAAAAATAGACTGGAACACTACACAAGCAAAAATTAAAAAGGCTATAAATTCTAAAAACTGTATTGTTACACAAGGGTTTATCGCCAGTGATGCGAATAATTTCACAACCACACTTGGGCGAGAGGGCAGTGATTACAGCGCTGCTATTTTTGCCTATTGTTCAAATGCTAAAAACGTTTGTGTGTGGAAAGATGTTCCAGGAATTTTAAATGCGGATCCGCGTTACTTTGATAATGCAACCCTGTTGAGAAGTTTGTCCTATGAAGAGGCCATTGAACTTTCCTACTACGGGGCATCGGTCATTCATCCAAAGACATTACAACCGCTACAACGCAAGGAAATTCCCTTGTTCGTGAAGTCTTTTTTGAAACCTGAAAAAGCAGGAACGAAAGTAGGAAAAGGATTACAATTAACGCCAAATATTCCTTGTTATATTTTGAGAGAAAATCAAATCCTAATATCGATTTCATCGTTAGATTTTTCTTATATCGTTGAAGAAAATATCAGTCATATTTTCAAACTGTTGCACAGCTGCAGGATGAAAGTGCATCTAATTCAAAATTCGGCCATTAGTTTTTCAGTTTGTATCGAAAACAATTTTGATAATTTAGAAGCCCTCTTGATTCAGCTAAAAGCCAAATACAAAGTTTCAGTTGAGGAACCTGTCAATATTTTTACCCTTCGGCACCATACACCAGAAGCAATCAAAGAGATTGAAAAAAATAAAACGGTTTTAATGAAACAAATTACACCAAAAACCGTTCAAATAGTAACTCAGCCCCCAAATCCATGAGCTTACTAACATCCAAAGAAGTTGCAAAAGCCATTAAACTTGAAAATTATGGTTTTATTGGAACATTTTGTGGATGGGTGTTGATGAAGATTCTTCATATATCGACAATAAATAAAATTTACAACCGTCATAAGCAACGTGCAGAACTTGACTTTCTGAATGGAATTTTAGAGGATTTTAAAATCAAATTTGAAATCCCTAAAGAAGACTTAGAACGGCTACCTAAAAAAAAAGGATTCATCACGGTTTCCAACCATCCACTTGGTGGTATTGATGGTATTTTGTTGTTGAAAATTGTATTGGAACAACGTTCAGATTATAAAATCATGGGTAATTTCATACTTCATAAAGTAAAACCGCTTGCGCCTTACATTTTTGCGGTTAATCCATTTGAAAACCACAAGTCCGCTAAATCCAGCATAGGCGGTTTCAGAAGCGCCCTTGCGCACCTCAAAGACGGTCACCCATTGGGGATGTTTCCAGCCGGGGAAGTCTCTACACAAAGAGAAGGAAAACTTTTAGTAGATAAGCCCTGGGAGGTTTCAGCTATGAAATTGGCTAAAAAAGCAAAAGTGCCAATTGTCCCCATCTATTTTCATGCAGAAAATAGTCCATTATTTTACCATTTAGCTAAATTGAGTGACAATCTAAGAACTGCCAAACTCCCTTCTGAACTGTTGACTCAAAAGCAACGCATCATAAAGATTCGAATTGGGCGCCCTATTTCTGTAAAAGACCAGAAAGAATTTAATAATTTACCTGCTTTCACGACATTTTTACGTAAAAAGACTTATATGCTTTCTAATACTTTTGAACGTCATAAGCGCATAAAAATACTGGCCCAAAACATTAAACTAAAAAAGGGGCCAAAAAAAATAATCACAGCAGTCAATCCACTAATTATGTGCTCGGAAGTGGATGATTTACGGGCCAAAAATCACCGGCTTTTAAAGAGCAAAAACTATGAAGTTTTTCTCGCACCAGCTACATTAATTCCCAACATTTTGAGAGAAATTGGACGGCTGCGTGAGATTACATTTCGTGCGATTGGAGAGGGCAGTAACCGCGCTATTGATTTAGATGCATTTGACAACTATTACCACCACATGTTTTTGTGGGACAGCGCTGCTAAATGTTTAGCAGGCGCTTATCGCATGGGTTTTGGCGAAGACCTCTACGAAGCTCTTGGTATAAAAGGGTTTTACCTCCAGGAATTGTTCCGATTTGAACCTGAATTTCATAAAATTATGAAACAATCCATAGAATTGGGACGGGCCTTTATAATTAAAGCATACCAACAAAAACCGATGCCGCTGTTTCTAATGTGGAAGGGAATTATTCACACTACCATGAGATACCCCAATCACAAATATCTCATTGGGGGTGTGAGTATAAGCAACCGTTTTTCAAATTTTTCGAAATCGCTGATGATTGAGTTTATGAAATCCCATTACTACGATCCTTATCTAGCACAATATGTTCATCCCAAAAAGGAATTTAAGGTTAAACTCAAGGACGCTGATAAAGATTTTGTGTTTGATGCCACCGATGCAGATTTAAATAAATTTGATAAAATTATTGATGAGATCGAACCTGGGGCTCTGCGGATGCCAGTCTTGCTAAAAAAGTACATTAAACAAAACGCAAGACTAATTGCTTTTAATGTAGATCCATTATTTAACAATGTTGTAGATGGTCTCATTTACATTCGTATTTCTGATATTCCTGAAAGTACAGTACGACCAGTAATGGAAGAATTTCAAGCAGAATTGGAACGAAAATATGGTCCAAAAAAAGAAGCAATACTGTAAAATAAAACTGGATTCTAATGAAAAATAGCCTGAATTTTATCCACAATGGTTTGGGCTAATTTTCTATGACTTTCTTTGGTCCATCCCGCCACATGAGGAGAAAGTAGAACCTTTTCGGACTGCATCAACTTTTTAAAAGCTTCGGGGAGAGTACGGTCTGAAAACAAGGCTTCAAACGAGCTTTTTTCATACTCCAATACATCCAATCCGGCGCCTAAAATTTGCCCGGACTCCAATGCAAATAACAGATCTTTGGTGACTACGCTACTACCGCGTGCAGTATTGATAAGCCAAAAGGGCTGAGTGAATTTCGTAATAAATTGGAGATTAACCATTTGTTTTGTAAGCGGTGTTTCGGGGGTATGTAAACTCAGAACCTCAACGCGCTTTTGGAGGGTTTCCAAGGACACTTGGGTGGCATTGTCGTCCCCAACATTGGGTTTAATATCATAGCATAAAACCTCAACTTCAAAGCCTTTGAGCTTTTTAGCAAAGGCTTTGCCCATATGGCCATAGCCAATAATTCCAACCGTTTTACCCTCCAACTCCGTACCTCTGTTGGCCTCTCTTGGCCACAAACCGCGTCTGACATCTTGATTGGCCTGACTCAGTTTATTAAACAAGGCCAACAACATTCCTAGGGCATGCTCGCCCACGGCATTGGAATTACCTTCAGGTGCTGCAATTAAATGAATGTCTTTTTGATGGGCATAGGCGACATCAATATTTTCCAAACCTGACCCCACCCGCGCGATAAATTTTAAATTTTTGGCTTGGTCTAAAAATATTTTATCAATGGAAAAACGGCTGCGTATAACAAGGCCATCATATTCAGAAATTACAGCAACAATTTCAGCTTTAGAACTTGAAATATCAACAACATTGTGGTGCCCAAGGGCTTCAAGTTGTTCGATTAGCAACGGATGGTTGGTATCCACATGAAGAATGTTCATCTCAAATATTTAAAATGAACTTGGCGATAATGAAATAAATTAAAATCCCAAAAATATCGTTGGAGGTGGTGATAAAAGGCCCTGTGGCAATGGCAGGGTCGATGCCTCTTTTGTGTAAAAATAAAGGGATAAATGTGCCTACGATACCAGCTACAATGATCACTGCTACTAGCGACACAGAAACGGCCAAGGCCGTTTGAAAATCTTGTTGCCAGAGCCACATAAATCCGAATAAAAACACTGCCAAGATAATGCCGTTGAGCGTGGCCAAAAGCATCTCTTTAATCAAACGGTTATTGATACTGCCTTTGATGTCGTCATTGGCCAATCCCTGAACAATGATGGCGCTGGATTGCACCCCCACATTTCCAGCCATGGCTGCAATAAGCGGCGTAAATAGTAGAATAAGTGGAAAATCTTCAATAATGGTATCAAATGTGCCCATGATAATGGCAGCACCCACGCCACCAATAAGGCCTAAAAATAACCATGGTAATCGAGCTCTGGTCAGTGCATAGATACTGTCCTCAGCGTCTACGTCTTGCGTAATTCCCGCTGCCAACTGGTAATCTTTTTCAGCCTCTTCAATGATGACATCCACAATGTCATCAATGGTAATCCGGCCTAATAATATTTTTTCATCGTCTACGACAGGAACGGCTTCTAAGTCATATTTCGCCATGAGTCTTGCCACATCTTCATCGTCATCGTTCACATGAACAGCATCTACTTTTGGAATGTAAATGGCGCTAATTTTTGTTTCATTTTTAGCAATCAAAAGGTCTTTTAGAGACAGTCGACCAATTAATTTATCTGCTTTGTCCACGACGTATATTGAATGCACGCGTTTGACATTTTCGGCTTGGGTTCTGATTTTTCTGAGGCAACCAGCAACGGTCCATGTTTCGTAAACCTTGACCAATTCCTTGGCCATCAAACCCCCAGCAGAATTTTCATCGTATTCTAACAATTCGTTGATGTCTGCTACCAGTTCTTTATCGTCTATCTGTGCAATTACCTTTTGCTTTCGCTCCGGGGGTAACTCAGAAATCAAATCGACAGCATCATCTGTATCCAACTCTTTAACCTCTTCCGCTATTTCTTTAACTGATAAGTTTTGTAAAACCTTTTCTCGGACGTCTTCTTCCAATTCAGATAAAACATCAGAGGTTGTTTCACTATCTAAAAGTTTGATGATATAGGTCGCTTGATCTAAATTGAGCTCATCTAGAATTTCGGCAATATCTGCATAATGCAATGCATTGAGTTGCTTTTGAAGGGCAGCATCATTTTTGCTTTTGATACCAGATTCGACTGTCTCCAATAAAGCTTTTGAGATCTCAAATGAGATATGTTCCTTAGGCGTTTCCACTGTTATACTTTTTTTTGATCGTTTTCTATGGCCGTAGCGAGTTCAATAAAAGCCGCTACCGACATCTGCTCAGGACGCTTGTCAAAGATAGTATTTGCATTTAAATTATCCGACAAATTAAAGGTTTTTAAGCTATTCCGTAATGTTTTACGCCGTTGTTGAAAGGCCCTTTTAACGACTTGGAAAAAGAGTTTTTCTGAGCAAGGTAGACTAAAATCATCTTTCCGCGTCAAACGTAATACCCCTGAATCTACTTTTGGAGGTGGATCAAAAACTACAGGGGGGACTGTAAACAGATACTCTGCTTTGTAAAAAGCTTGAACCAATACCGATAAAATTCCATAGGATTTTGTCCCCTCACTGATACAGATCCGCTGAGCAACTTCCTTTTGGAACATGCCTGAAAATTCTGGGATTTGATGTTTGTTCTCAAGCATTTTAAATACAATTTGAGTCGAAATATTGTAAGGAAAATTGCCAATGATGGCAAAAGAATCTTTACCAAAAGTGTTGGAAAAATCATATTTTAAAACATCAGCTTTAATAATACGTTGGGACAATTCAAGGAAATGTGCTTGCAAATAGTGAATGGATTCAGAATCAATTTCAATGGCATAGGTGGTAACGGGTTTTTCTAAAAGATAGGCTGTTAACACCCCCATTCCTGGGCCAATTTCTAGGACCTTATTATAACCTTTGAGGGATAGAGTATCCGCAATTTTTTTTGCGACAGAAACTTCTTTCAAAAAGTGTTGGCCGAGATGTTTTTTTGGTTTAACAGTCATTGTTACTTGCTTTAAACTCATCAATAAATTCGAGCTCAGTTCGGAATGCAAGCATTTTGTCTCCAAAGCGTTTCAAAGCCTCTGATTGAAGTTGATCGGAAATATGACGTTGAAATGCTTTTAAAGCGGCTTCAGAGCGAGTGTAATATTGAAGTGAATAGGTTGTACCACCCATTTCCTCAGTAATCAAAACTTTGGAAAATATCAACTTGGAAAATAAGCCCGTGGCCAAGACCTGAGGGATGTATTGTTGCACCCATTCGTGCCATTCTTGATGAATGGTGTCGTCAATGTTGAAAGTCTCATTGTAGATGATCATAAATTGGTATTTATTGCGTTTTCAGATTGACTTTTTAAACGTCGATATTGCTTTTTAGAATCGACAACATGAATGCTGTCTTGGTATTCAAAGATGATTTTTTCATAATAGGATTGGGACTTTGATGAATCCTCTAGAACAGTTCTGTAGAGTTCAGCCAATGCAAAATAGGCATCATCAGCTAAAATGTCTTGAGAAAAATCTTGAATTACGATTTGATACTTTGCTGCAGCAGCTTTGTGATCTTCCTCAGATTCTAAAATCTGCGCTTGCAGCATCAATGCCTGATCTATGATGGGATGAGTGGGGTGTGCCGTAATTAATGTGTCTAAAACTTTAAAGGAATCTTTTGGCTTATTTTGAAACTTTAGAAAATCGGCTTTGGCATATAATTTTAAAGGAGTCTGAAGGCTGTCTCCAAATTTATGGTCTGTAATCAAGAGTTGTAAATCAAGTGCATCATTAGCAATAAGCTGTGAGGTAGAAGATTTTAGAACCTTGAGTTGAGTTTCTGCCCAATCAAAATCGCCCTTGTAAAAACTTGTTTTAGCCGCTTTAAAGCGTGCTTCTTGAGCCAGGGTGCTGTTCTTGATCTGACTGTGAACTTGCGTATAAAAAACCAAGGCGCGATTGAACTGTGCTTGGGAGAGTAATATATCTGCCAACTTTAATTTGAGTCTGGCCAATGCGAATTTTGACATGTTTGATTTAATACCTTGTTTCAAAAACGAAATGGCAGCATCTTTTTTGTCGTAATGAAATGCTAAAAAATCAACATATGACAATTGAATTTCAATGCTATTTTCATTGACCCCATAGCGTTCTAAAAGTGCCTTGTAGTCGGATGCTATTCGATTGTATTCTGGGACCTCAAAGCGCAACACTTCCAATACCAATAATTGACGATTGGCTTCCAAAATGAGCTTAGGCTCTTGGGACTGCTCAATAATAAATGTAAAAGCCTCCGAAGTTACCGCATAGGATTTAGCGCTCTTGGCCAATAAGGCTACCTCAATGATGCCCTGCAAAGAATTTTGATCCCTGCGGAAAATGGCTTTTTGTTGCAATAACGCTTTCTTAAAATCTTTCTCTTGAACATACAACCAACTGAGCATCTGATTCCAATAAATATTCGCGCTGGTTTGTAATTTTTTTAAAATTATTTTTTTTAAAAGGCGGTTGTATTCAGTGCTGGGGTCATCTGAAATGTAATCGCTAAAAAGTTGCAGGATTTGATTGTTGTAATTTGGGTTAGAGGCAGTGAAATTTAGATAACTCAAAAACATATTTTCAAGATCCTGCTTTATGGCGTATAGCCCTGCCAATCGGTATTCATAACTGTTGTTTTGAGTGCTTTCAATGGCCAGCTTATAGACCGCTATGGCTTGGTCTACCAAAGCGCGCTCTTCAAATTTAAGCGCAATAGCGTAGCTGTAAGCGGGCGTTTCACGCGCCCGATTCAAAGCTTGGTTGTAATAATCCTGTGCAGCCTCCAATTGGTTTTGAAGCTGGTGATTATACCCCATTTCCACTAATAATTGAGGGTTTTTTGTACGACCTAATTGGCTGCTAATTAGAGAGTCTGCCGCCTTAAATTGTTCTAATTCTTGTAGAATTTTAACCAGTCTGAAGGTGTGTTTAGAATTATTGGGTTGCGCAGATTGCAGTTTTTTATAAAAATGCAAAGCTTTTTTAAATTCACCTTTATCATAATAGGATTCTGCCAAATCCAAATCGGTCTGGCCTTGAATGCTCAGATAAAACAATCCAAAAAAGAAATAAACCCATGATTTCATTGCAATGCTTTTGGTAAATATACTAATTGTCAAGCAAGAATTTCTTGTGTCAATCGATGCGGTCAAAGCCCGCATAAGGAATTAAAACTTCAGGGATTTCAATACCCGTTTCGGTTTGGTAATTCTCAAGAATTCCAGCCAAGACGCGTGGCAATGCCAAAGCACTACCGTTGAGTGTATGCACCAGTTCTGATTTTCCATCCTTATTTTTAAATCGCAGTTTTAAGCGGTTGGCTTGAAAAGTTTCAAAGTTTGAAACTGAAGAAACTTCTAACCAGCGGTCTTGAGCCGTTGAAAATACTTCAAAATCATAGGTCAGCGCTGATGTAAATCCTAAATCTCCAGAACACAGTTTTAAAACCCTGTAAGGCAACTTTAGGGCTTCTAAAATGGTTTTGACGTGGGCCACCATGGCATCCAAAGCCTTGTAAGATGCTGAAGGGTGTTCTACGCGAAGAATTTCAACTTTATCAAATTGATGCAAACGATTCAAACCGCGAACATGAGCACCGTAGCTTCCCGCCTCTCTTCTAAAACAGGGCGTATAGGTGGTCAATTGTTTTGGCAATTCATTGGCATTTAAAATGACATCTCTAAAAATATTGGTGGCAGGAACCTCGCCCGTGGGAATCAGGTATAAATCATCGGCTGCTACATGATACATTTGCCCTTCTTTGTCTGGGAGTTGTCCCGTCCCCAAGCCCGAAGCTTCATTGACAAGGTGCGGAACTTGAATTTCACTGTAACCGGCAGCGGTGTTTTGATCAATAAAGTAGTTGATTAGTGCACGTTGAAGCCGGGCCCCTTTGCCTTTGTAAACAGGAAATCCAGCTCCCGTTATTTTGTTCCCCAATTCAAAATCAATGATGTCGTATTTTTTAGCCAATTCCCAATGCGGTTGGGCATTGGAATGCAACTTTGGTACTGTGCCGGAACGAAAGACCTCTTCATTATCATCCTCAGAATTTCCTGAAGGAACAGAGGCATGTGGAAGGTTGGGAATTTGATACAATAAGTTTTGTAGCGCTTCTGAAGTACTGTTTAATGTTTCTGTAAGGGTAAGCTTTTTATCTTTTAAATCGGTGGTCTTCTGTTTAAGCAAATTGGCCTTTTCAACTTGACCAGATTTGAAAAGCATGCCAATGTCCTTAGACAAGGCATTGAGCTCAGAGGCGGTGTTGTCCAATTCGGTTTGTATATGTCTTCTTGAAGCATCCAGTTCCAAAACATTTTCTATAGCAGCTTCAGCATTATCCATGCGTTTTGAGAGGCGTTCGACAGCAGCTGCTTTGTGTGATCTTAAAAAACCGAGTTGTAACATTTTAAATGCTTTTAGTTCACAAATTTAATCAATTGATCTCAAGTACCTCATATTTTTGGGATTAAATCAATGCGATGAATTGCGGCTGCCTTGTCTTTTTCTAATTGTGTTTTGAGAGCTTCAATATTTGGGAATTTAATTTCACTTCGCAAATGGTCTAAAAGCTCAATTTTTATTTCCTCGCCGTACAAGCTTGCACTAAAGTCAAAAAAATGAACCTCAATTTTAGTTTGATTGCCGTTTGAAACAGTGGGGTTTTTACCAATATTCATCATTCCGAAAACCGCTGCACCGTTAATTTGAGATTTCACAATGTAAGCTCCATGTTTCGGAATCAATTTATAGGCCGCTTCAATTTGAATGTTCGCTGTTGGAAAGTCCAAGGTTTTTCCCAAACCTTTACCTTTAATAACTGTACCGGTTAGCATGAAATTATAGCCCAAAAATTTATTGGCTTTTGGAATATTACCTTCGGAAATTGCAGTCCTGATTTTGGTAGAGCTGACCGCTACATCGTCGATTTGTTGAGGTCCAATTTCGGTGACTTCAAAATCGTAAAAAGCACCGAATTCCTTCAATTCGCTGATGTCGGCCGTTCTGTTTCTTCCAAAATGATGATCATAACCTACAATGATGTGTTTGACTTTGAGCTTGTTGACCAAAACGTCCCGTACATATTCCAAGGCCGTTAAACGCGAAAATGCTTTTGTAAATTCTTTGACCACCAAATGGTCGACCCCCAATTGTTTCAATTGTTCTGCTTTTTCATCAATGGTATTGATTAGTTTGATATTGGTGTCGTTTTGAATGACCATTCTTGGGTGTGGAAAGAAGGTGAGCACTAAAGCCTGTAAGTCATTTTTTCGGGCGGTATCTACAAGGCGATGGATGATTTGTTGATGCCCAATGTGGACTCCATCAAAAGTGCCAATGGTAATCACAGAGGACTTAATTTGTTTGTAATCAGCCGCAGTTTTTATTTTCAAAATAGTGTAGTGAAATTATGATACGAAGATAAAAAATGCTTTTTAAAATTGTTGTGTATTTGTTTATTTTCCATTGTAGGCGTTCATGGTATTATCAATACCGGCCATCACAAAACTTTCAATAAGTTTATTTGTTGTTTGAAGGCGCTCTTCAAGCTGTGTTGCTTCATCGGCGTTCCATTGACCCAAAACATAATCGACTTGTCTCCCTTTGGAAAATTCATCACTAATTCCAAAACGCAGTCGGCTGTATTGAGTGGTATTGAGGATTTTCTGAATATCTTTAAGGCCATTGTGCCCACCATCACTGCCCTTGGTCTTCAAACGCAGGGTTCCAAAAGAGAGGTTTAAGTCGTCTGTAACAACCAATAAGTTGGCCATTGGAATTTTTTCTTTTTCAAGCCAGTATTTGACAGCTTTCCCACTCAGGTTCATAAAAGTATTGGGTTTTAACAATAAAAAAATTCGGCCCTTGAACTTATAATTGGCCAAAGCCCCGAGTTTACGGGTTTCAAATTCGATACTATGGGTGTTTGCAAAATGATTCAGGACCTTAAATCCAATGTTGTGACGGGTGTTTATATAATCTGGGCCAATATTCCCAAGGCCAACAATCAAATACTTTTTTGACATCGCTTCTAATTTTTGGGTTTGCTTTTTACGACTTAAAAACCAATTCAACATATTGTAAAAATAAAAAAAGCATTCCGATTCACATCAAAATGCTTTTGTAGATTTATAATTTGTGCTTTATTTAAGCCTCTGCAGGTGCATCACCTTCAGTTTTAGCTTCTCCAGTACCTTCAGCAGCAGCCGCTGTTCCTTCAGTACCTTCAGCGCCTTCTTCATCTTCATCTTCCTCTTCTTCAATATCTAATGACACACGTGATTGTTTCACTTGACAAACCACGGTATTATCGGAGTGTAAAAAGTTATAGGCATCGTTTAAAAGTTCAGAAATACTGACTTTGTCACCAATTTTTAGACCTGAAATGTCAATTTGAACATTATCCGGTAAATTTGTTGGCAAGGCTTTGATTCTTAATTTACGGCGGTTGCGTCTCAATACGCCGCCGGCACGTACCCCTAGTGGAATTCCGTTTAATATAACTGGAATGTCCATGGCGATTTCTTTATCGTCAAATAATTGATAAAAATCGATGTGTAAAATAGCGTCTGATACAGGGTGAAATTGTATGTCTTGTAATACGGCGTTGTAGGAGACGTCTCCTAAGGCAATCACAACTGTATGCGCATTGGGGGTGTATATAAGTTTAGAGAATGCCAGTTCTGCTGCTGAGAAATGTACTGGCTGATCTCCTCCGTATAATACGCAAGGAACCTGTCCAGCATTACGTAAGGCTTTTGTTGCTTTTTTGCCTACGCTTTCTCTTTTCGATCCATTGATTGTAATTGATTTCATTTTTGATTATTTAATTGTTTACATTATAAAATTTGAACTGATAGATTTATTTTGATGGACGCTGTGCATCACATCTGCAAATAAATTGGCACAACTCAAAACTTTTACTTTGGGACTATTTTGAGTCAACGGAATGGAATCCGTGACAATGAGTTCTTCTAATTTGGAGGCTTCTAAGCGTTTGTAGGCGTCTCCTGACAATAGCGGATGCGTACAAATGGCTCGCACACTCAAGGCGCCGCGATCCATCATCAGATCGGCGGCTTTTGTGAGGGTTCCAGCGGTGTCCACCATGTCATCGACCAAGACTACATTTTTTCCAGTCACATCACCAATAAGTTCCATGTGAGAAATGATGTTGGCTTTTTTTCGTTGTTTATAACAAATAACCACATCGCTCAGCAAAGCACGGGAATAGGCGTAGGCTCTTTTGGAACCTCCCATATCGGGTGAGGCAATGGTTAGGTTGTCTAAGTTTAAAGATTTTAAATAGGGTAAAAAGATGGTAGAAGCATAGAGATGATCCACTGGCTTTTCAAAAAAGCCTTGAATTTGATCGGCGTGTAAATCCATTGTAATGATACGCGTGGCACCAGCAGTTTCCAACATTTTAGCGACTAATTTTGCTGCAATAGGCACTCTTGGTTTGTCTTTACGATCTTGACGCGCCCATCCAAAATAGGGAATGACTGCCGTAATGTGACGGGCGGAAGCACGCTTGGCGGCATCTAACATCAAAAGCAATTCCATTAAATTTTCGGGGCCTGGATTGGTAGACGCAATGATAAAGATGCGAGTACCGCGAATGGATTCTTCGTAGGATGGTTGAAATTCACCATCACTGTAGGTTGAGGTGATGACATTGCCCAAATCCTCACCAAAGGCTGCCGCAATTTTTTCTCCAAGCGCTTTAGAGTTGGTGCAAGCAAATATTTTAGGTTGTAAGATGGCTTTTGACATTTTACTGGTTTTTTTGAAGGTTTCCCAAGCTCGATTTTATCGAGTGGCAAATTTATGAATTTATTTGAACTGTAAAAGGATAAAACCAACTATTTTGTATTTGTATAACGAATAAATTTTATAGTTTTGCAATCCAACTTTTTGCTCAAGTGGCGGAATTGGTAGACGCGCTGG
>PAQB01000024.1 GCA_002709185.1 Flavobacteriaceae bacterium | reverse complement strand
CTAGGTAAAGTAGCTAAAGTCATCAATGATAAGCCTGATTTTGAAGCCATGATTGAGGGCCATACAGACAGCAGGAGCTACGCCAGTGGTGTCTTACTTGATAATTGGGATTTGAGCGTTAAGCGTTCTACATCTGTCATCAGAGAACTCCAAAAAATGGGCGTGAACCCTTCGCAATTAATTGCAGCAGGACGTAGTAGTTATGTGCCTTTGGTTGAAAATGATAATGCCATGAATCGTGCTAAAAACCGCCGAACACGTGTGGTAGTCATGCCAAAAATTGATCAGTTTTACAACATGATTGAAGAAGAAATGAAGCAACTTTCAGGGGAATAACCTAAAGGACTTTATAAACATCGAAGCCCAACTTTTGGTTGGGCTTTTTATTTGCCAGATAATATCATAGCTTTATATTTGCATAGGTTAATCAAAGGATATGAAAATTTCATACAACTGGCTTAAACAATTCATCAATATTGATTGGACGCCAGAAAAAACATCAGAACTTCTTACAAATTTAGGGCTAGAAGTTGAAGGAATTGAAGCATACGCTTCTGTCAAAGGCGGATTAAAAGGCATTGTTGTGGGTGAAGTGAAAACTTGTAAACAACACCCCAACGCAGACCGATTGAAATTAACCACAGTTGATGTTGGAGATGACCAAATTTTAAAAATTGTTTGTGGAGCACCCAATGTTGTCGCTTGTCAAAAAGTTGCCGTTGCTACTATTGGAACCACTTTATACACTAAAGAAGGTGAATCCTGGAAAATTAAGAAAGGAAAAATTCGTGGTGAGGAAAGCCATGGCATGCTTTGCGCTGAAGACGAATTGGGACTTGGACCCAACCACGACGGCATCATGGTATTGGATAAAGATTCAGTCATTGGAAGCCCCCTTGCGGATATTTTTAATATTGAAAATGACGTGGTGTTTGAAATTGGTTTAACCCCTAACAGAGCCGATGCAATGAGCCATTATGGTACCGCTAGAGATCTTAAAGCAGGGTTAATTCAAGAGGGGTTAAATCCAGAACTGATGAGCCCCTCAGTTTCTGGTTTTCATGTTGATAATAGAACTTTAAAGATCGATGTGGCTGTTGAATCTAAAGACAAAGCACTACGCTATTGTGGCATTACAATTTCTGGAGCGAAAATCGAAGCCTCGCCGGGTTGGATGCAACAACGCTTAAAAGCAATTGGACTCCAACCAATTAACAATGTGGTTGATATTACAAATTATGTAATGCACAGCTTGGGCCAGCCTCTGCATGCATTCGATGCCGATAAGATTTCGGATCAAAAGATTATTGTAAGAAATGCGAAAAAAGACGAAAAGTTTACAACACTGGACAGAATTGAGCGGAGCTTAGATGTCGAAGACTTGATGATTTGTGATAACAACGGACCCATGTGTATTGCAGGTATTTTAGGTGGTTTGAACTCTGGAATTAGCAATTCCACAACCAATATATTCCTTGAGTCTGCTTATTTTGATCCTGTGAGCATTCGAAAATCTGCTAAAAGACATGGCATCAGTACTGATGCTTCTTTTCGTTTTGAACGCGGGATTGATCCCGAGAAAACAAAATATGTTTTAAAGTATGCTGCAAGCCTAATCAGTGAAATTACAGGCGGGGAAATTTCTAGCGAGCCTAGTGACGAATATTCAAAAAAAATTAAGGACAAACAGGTTTTTTTAAGTTTTGAAAATATCAACAAATTAATTGGTCAAAAAATTCCAAAAGAGACCGTCAAAGAAATCTTATCGTCATTAGAAATTAAAGTTAACAACGTAACAGAATCTGGATTAGGTTTAACCATCCCCGCCTACAGAAACGATGTTGAAAGAGAAGTTGATGTCATTGAAGAGCTATTGCGGGTTTATGGTTACAACAACATCTCTATTAATGATAAACTGAATTCTTCAATTTCTAATGCTTCCAAAAATAATGGCCACAAAATTGAGAATGCATTAGCCAATCAGTTAGTGAGTCTTGGGTTTTATGAAATAATGACCAATTCATTAACCACACAAAAATACACAGCGCTAAGTGCCTCTTTGAACACTAATGATAGCATTACGCTTTTGAACCCATTGAGTAATGATCTTGCTACTTTAAGAAGATCAATGCTGTTTTCAGGCCTAGAAACTATTGCCTATAACTTAAACAGGCAGCAAGAATCCTTAAGATTATTTGAATTTGGCAAAACCTATCATTTGGCAAACGAAGAACGAAAAGAAAATAAACACCTTTCAATTTTAATGACTGGTCAAAAAGCACCACTTCATTGGCGAAATCAAAAAGAAAATATAGACTTTTTCTATACCAAAGGAATCGTCAGTGCTTTGATTGAAAAGATGGGTGTTTCAAAGCTTAAAAGCAGCCCAGCAACCAATGCCATTTTTGAAGAAGGACAAATGCTTAAGCTTGGAAAAACAACGCTGGTTGAATATGGTATTGTAAAAAACAGCATCTCTTCAACTTTTGGAATTGATCAGGCTGTTTATTTTGTTGATTTTAAATGGGATGCGATTGAAAATTCTATCAAAACAACAAATGTAAAGTTTAAACCCATTGCTAAATTTCCCGAGGTCAAACGAGATTTTGCGTTGCTAATCGATGAGGACATTAGCTTTGAGGCCATTTATAAAGTTGCCAAACATACCGATCAAAAATACTTAAAAGAGATCAGCTTATTTGATGTTTACAAAGGAAATAATTTACCAACAGGAAAGAAAAGTTATGCCATCAGCTTTACGCTCCAAGATTCAACAAAAACACTCACGGACAAAGAAATAGAAACAATTATGTCCAAATTACAGAAACAGTTAGAGAAAAAGGTAGGCGCAGAACTGCGTTAATTTACGGCTTAAGATGCTTTAGCAGCCAAATAACGCTCGGCATCCAAAGCCGCCATACAGCCTGTGCCAGCGGCTGTAACAGCCTGTCTGTATACGTGGTCTGCAGCATCACCACTCACAAAAACGCCTTCAACATTTGTTTTTGAGGATCCAGGATGATTTATAATGTATCCAGTATCATCCATTTCTAAGAAATCGTTAAAAATATCTGTGTTAGGTTTGTGTCCAATGGCTACAAAGAAGCCAGTCGCAGCAATGTCATGTACTGCGTTGGTTTTGTTGTTTTTAACTTTGACGGCTGTAACGACTTGACCATCGCCTAGAACTTCTTCAGTTTCTGTATTAAAAAGAATTTCAATATTATCAGTATTTATGACACGATTGGCCATAATTTTTGAAGCTCTGAAGACATCTCTTCTTACGAGCATCGTCACTTTTGAGCATAATTTTGATAGATAATGGGCTTCTTCACAAGCAGAATCACCAGCGCCAACAATTACAACCTCTTGGTTTTTATAGAAAAAGCCATCACAAACAGCACATGCAGATACCCCACCCCCTAATTTTAGATACTTCTGTTCGGACTCAATTCCAAGATATTTGGCAGAGGCTCCAGTTGAAATAATAATGGTTTCACAATGTATTTCTTTAGTATCATTGACCCAAACTTTGTGAATAGGACCAGAAAAATCAACTTTTGTTATCCAACCATCTCTGACATCCGTACCAAATCGCTTGGCTTGTGCTTGAAGCTCCAACATCATCTCTGGTCCTGTCACGCCTTCGGGGTAACCGGGAAAATTTTCGACCTCATTGGTGGTTGTCAATTGTCCGCCAGGTTGAGTGCCTTGGTACAAAACAGGAAACATATTGGCACGAGACGCATAGATGGCAGCTGTATATCCGGCAGGGCCAGATCCAATGATTAAACATTTAACAGATTCGATAGTTTCAGACATGGTTTGAGATTTTAGGACAAAAATAAATGTTTTAATCAAATTAATAGACCTAAGTTATTAACACTTTACATCAAGTTATTAGATTAAAGTCCACATCAAATAAAACACTAACTTTGTAACCTAACTATATTTTTAAAGAGATGATCATCATTGGTGTTTTTGGAGGTACTGGAAGTGGTAAGACCACCATTGTAAATCAAATTGTGTCTGATTTTAATGCATCAGATATTCAAGTCATTTCTCAAGACGCTTATTACAAAGACAACTCAAACATTACGTATGATGCCCGCTGCTTACTAAATTTTGACCACCCAGAAGCTATTGATTTTGAGCTACTTTATCAGCATTTAAGCGCTTTGAAAAACGGGGAAACCATTGAGCAACCTGTCTATAATTTTAAAACCCATAACAGGACGGATAAAACCTTAGAAATAAGTCCTAAAAAAATATTAATTTTAGAAGGTATTTTAATTATGAATTACCCAAAGCTTCGTTCACTTCTTGATCTCAAAGTCTTTATTGATACCAACAGCGATATGCGTATGGAAAGACGGGTTAACAGAGATATTTCAGAACGAGGAAGAACACCAAAAGAAGTCATGGATCGCTATATAAATACCCTAAAACCAATGCATGATCAATTTATCGAACCCATGAAAATACATGCAGATATGGTTATTGAAAATCACGAAAATGCTTCAATTAATTTAGACATACTTATCGCTAAAATTAAATCCTTAATGTCATGAAAAAGAAGTTCAAAGCAATTTTAGGTAGATTCAGTCCCTACAGAAATATCTTTTTCTTAGTTTCTGTTGTGTTTATTGTTTGGATGCTTTTTTTCGATACCAATTCCTGGTTGATTCACAGGGTTCTTAATAAAGAAATTGAGGTTTTAGAATTGAAAAAAGAATTTTATAATAGTGAAATTAAAAGTGATCAAGAACAACTAAAAGCTTTAGAAACTTCAGAGGGTCTTGAAGCTTTTGCCCGTGAAAACTACAATATGAAACGAAAAAATGAGGATATTTACATCATTGCATCAGATACAGTAAATCAACCAAAATGATATTTAATTAGTTTAAATATTTCAACTCCAAATCCCTTAATAAAATATATTCTAATGCAAAAAACCTTGGTGTATTTGACCTCAATTACTCGAACAGCTAATTCCGTAATTGATGTATTGATAATATCAATAAATTGAGTATATTTACATCTATCAACCTACTATTAAATTCAAAATTATATGAACAACTTGATCCCAAATCAATATGGAAGCTACACAGAAACTTGCTCATTCCAAGCAAAAAATCAATTATCTGTCCCTAAAAGGAAAGACTAAACAAGAAGTCATCAACACTATAGGCCTTTTATTCAATGACATTAACGCCGATGTTTGGATGTATCGAATTTCATACCAGGCCAGTCTCTTTAGGAAAAATTATCTCAATTTATATTTTGTGAATAATCGCGTTCATGGGATAGAATCTAAACGCTTTAAACGCGGTTAAAAAGTTGTTGACATTCTTCTAATTTTTGGTTTTTATTCCCCGTAAATAATTGTATTTTTACAACAATTCGTTCAAGAAATCACATGGGTAAAATTATCGCAGTTGCCAATCAAAAAGGAGGAGTAGGAAAAACGACAACGGCTGTCAATCTGGCGGCTTGCCTTGGTGTTTTAGAAAAAAAAGTATTGCTCATTGATTCCGACCCTCAGGCCAATGCAAGTTCAGGGCTTGGAGTTGATATCGATAACATCAAATTAGGGACCTACCAACTTCTTGAACACAATTGTAGTGCTAAAGATGCCATTTTGAAAACTTCAGCTCCCAATGTGGATCTTATTGCTGCCCATATTGATTTGGTGGCTATTGAAATTGAACTTATAGATTTTGAGGAAAGAGAATATATGCTTTTAAAAGCAGTACAACCCATAAAAGAACAATACGACTACATTTTAATCGATTGCGCCCCCTCACTTGGATTATTAACACTCAATGCGCTTACAGCTTCAGATTCGGTAATTATCCCCATACAATGTGAATATTTCGCACTTGAAGGTCTAGGTAAACTTCTCAATACGATTAAAAGTGTACAAAAAGTTCATAATGAAAACTTAGATATTGAAGGGCTACTTTTGACCATGTACGATTCGAGACTGCGCTTGTCAAATCAAGTTGTTGAAGAAGTTCAAAACCATTTCAACGATATGGTATTCAAAACCATTATACAAAGAAATGTACGCTTAGGTGAAGCACCGAGCTATGGCGAAAGCATAATTAATTATGATGTCAATAGCAAAGGTGCCTCAAATTACTTAAGTTTGGCGCAAGAAATCCTGGCTAAATAAAATTAAAGAATGGCAAAAGCGATTAAGAAACAAGCATTGGGACGCGGACTTTCAGCTATTTTGAAAGACAGACAAAGTGATCTCAATGAAATGGATCCCAAAACGGCCAAATTAGCTTTGGGTTCAATATTAGATATACCGCTTGAACACATTGAAATCAACCCATTTCAACCCAGATCAAAATTCAAAGAAGATTCATTGCTTCAACTCGCTGGCTCCATCAAAGCATTGGGAATCATACAACCAGTCACTCTACGAAAATTAGGAGCAAACTCCTTTCAATTGGTGTCCGGTGAACGTCGATTTCGTGCCTCTAAAATACTGGGTTTAAAAACAATACCCGCTTATATTCGCCTTGCCAACGACCAAGAAGTGCTGGAAATGGCTTTGGTAGAAAATATACAGCGTCAAGATTTGGACCCTATAGAGATTGCCTTGAGCTACCAACGATTAATGGATGAAGTGAAGTTGACACAGGATCAAATGAGCCAACGCGTCGGGAAAAAACGTTCTACTATTGCCAACTATCTTAGGCTTTTAAAGCTTGACCCTATCATTCAAACAGGAATGCGTGATGGATTTATTGGGATGGGACACGGCCGTGCCATGGTAAATATCCGAAATCTCAAAGACCAATTGATTATTTATGAGCGTGTTATATCCAAAAAATTATCGGTCAGAGCTACGGAAACTTTAGTGAAAGAATTCAGTAACCCAAAATCAAAACCAAGCAAAAAAAGAGTTGAAATTCCCGACTTTGCTAAAAAAGGTTTAAATAGAATTTCTAATTTTTTTGATCAAAATGTTCAGATTAAAATGGTAGAAAAGCATAGAGGAACCATACATATCCCTTTCAATTCCAAAGCAGATTACGAACGCATCTTAAAACTTTTGGATGAAAGTCAATAAATTTTTGATCATAATTTTTTGTATCATGAGCTGTTTTTTGACACAATCACAAAATAAGCCCATTAAGAATGACAACACATTTGTTGTTCAGACAAAAACAAAACCTGACAAGATGAATCCTCTGCGGCCTGCAAAAGCTGCTTTTTATTCGGCTGCTCTTCCTGGCTTAGGACAAGCATACAATAAAAAATATTGGAAAATACCCATCGTTTACGGGGCGATTGGCACAGCACTTTACTTTTATTTTGACAATGACAAAGTTTATGACCGCTATCGGAATGCCTATAAAAGACGTTTAGCGGGCTTTACGGATGACGAGTTCTATGGCCCTGGTGAAACCCCATTTATTTCAGAAGATGCGCTCATCAGGGCTCAACGCACATTAAAACGCAATAAAGAAATGTCTATGCTGATTGCTGTAGGTTTGTATGCACTTAATATTATTGATGCCAATGTTGATGCACATTTACTTCAATACAACATGGACGAAAACTTATCATTTAAACCCTACATCAACTTTAACAACTCCAATTATAATGCGCAAATTGGGCTGTCATTTAACTTAAAACTTTAGGATATGAAAATCGCATTGTTTGGCTATGGAAAAATGGGGAAGGTCATCGAGAAAATAGCAATTGAGAGAGGCCATGAAATTGTATTAAAAATAGAAAAAGGCAATGTTAATTATGATTTAAAAATCGCCGATGTAGCCATTGACTTTAGCACACCAAATGCTGCAGTTTCTAACATAACTGAAGCATTTAACTGCCAGATTCCGGTAGTTTGCGGAACCACTGGATGGTTGGAAGCTTTTGAATCCATTAAAACCTTATGCCACACCAAAAATGGTGCTTTTTTATATGCTTCAAATTTTAGTTTGGGTGTAAACCTCTTTTTTGAATTAAATCGAAAATTAGCACAACTAATGCAACCCTATGGTGAATTTAGGATTGGCCTAGAAGAAATTCACCACACTCAAAAACAAGATGCCCCGTCAGGAACCGCAATAACTCTAGCAGAACAAATTATTAAAGAAAGTGAATACACAGGCTGG
The DNA here is from genome assembly GCA_002709185.1 of Flavobacteriaceae bacterium. The sequence goes on along the minus strand of PAQB01000024.1, from coordinate 16,285 downwards.
TCGTTAGGAAAATCTTTAAATCCTAAACAAATAGGCATAGAAGCCAAACGTGTTGAAAATATTCCGGGCACACATTCGGTTTCCTACGATTCAACAATTGACAGCATTGAAATTAAACACATTGCAAAAAATCGAGAGGGGTTTGGATTGGGGGCTGTGATAGCAGCCGAATGGTTATTTGGCAAAACAGGAGTGTTTTCTATGGAAGATGTTTTGAATATTAAATAGTGTGTAACGAAATTTGAATTTGCACATCCAATAAAAAAATAAATTATGACTTTAGCTGAATGGTTTTATTTTGGCCTTTTGATTCAATTGATACACGGCCTTGGAACTTGGAAACTTTATAAACACGCAGGACAAAAACCATGGGCTGCTTTTATACCAATTTACAATGTACTTGTATTATTTAAAATCCTAAACAGGCCTTGGTATTGGATCTTTTTTATTTTCCTTCCTGTAATTAACGCTATTATGTTTCCAGTGATATGGGTTGAAACAGCCCGAAGTTTTGGGAAAAACAAAATAGCGGATACCATTATAGCGGTCTGTTCATTGGGCTTTTATAATTATTATTTAAATTATTTTGTTGATTTAAAACACGTTAAAAATAGGTCACCAGAACCGAAATCTGCAGTTGGGCAATTTGTCAATTCTGTTTTATATGCCATCGTCGTTGCCAGTACAGTTCATATTTATTTTCTTCAGCCTTTTGTAATTCCTTCTTCATCTTTAGAAAAATCACTTTTAGTTGGCGATTTTTTAATCGTAAGTAAATTACATTACGGAGCCAGGGTTCCAATGACGACGCTTAGCCTTCCAATGGTTCACGATACCATTCCATTAACCAAAAAGAAATCTTATTTGTTTAACGACAGAATAGAAGAGCAGGAAACATCTTGGCTGAATAAATTCCAACTTCCTTTTTTGAGAATTCCTGGATGGGAAAACGTAAAACGCAATGAGATTGTAGTGTTTAACCAGCCCGCCGACACGCTTTTGGATATGAATGATTTTACTCCAGACCGCAATTATTATAAGCCCATAGATAAGAAAACTAATCTTGTGAAACGCTGCGTAGGTATCCCAGGCGATTCCCTTGAAATTCGCGATGGATTTGTTTTTATTAATGGTAAAAAGAACGTACTTCCCTACCGAGCAAAACTTCAATTCAGTTATGAAGGTCGTATCAAACCAGGGAAAAATTTCAGTCGAAATATTGAAAACCGTTTAAAAACTTATTATGACATCACAGATGGAATTCAGAAGTCAAATACAGCTTTTAGGCTGTCAGCTGCTACCGATGAAGCCGCGAAAGCATTTAAAAACCACCCTAGCGTAGCAAGCATCAATAAAATGACCATTCCAAAGGATTATATCGATCGAGATATGTTTCCTCAAGATGCTGAGTACCCTTGGAATATGGCGCATTTTGGTCCTATTTATATTCCAAAAAAAGGCGCCACTATTAAAATCAATACAAAAAATCTACCTTTATATAAACGTATAATTTCAGAGTACGAAGGCAATAAGGTCTATCCCAGAGGCAATCGGGTATACGTCAATGGTAAAGCTACTAATACATACACCTGCAAACAAAATTATTATTGGATGATGGGAGACAACAGATACAATTCAATTGATGCCAGACGCTGGGGCTTTGTTCCTGAAAATCACATCGTTGGAAAACCTGTCTTTATTTGGATGAGCTGGAATACCCATGGAGAGGGATTCAACAAAATTCGTTGGGATCGTGTCTTTACCACAGTACATCCCGATGGACCAAGACGATCCTATTTAAAATATTTCCTACTTTTTCTGTTGGCCAATTACGGTTTTAGAAAATGGCGGAAAAGAAAACAAAAAGGGACTTAATTTTTAGGAATGTGTCTGCTGTACCCCTCCTATTTTCCAAATATTGCTAGTTATATTATTATAACTCAGCACAAAGACCTTTGCTTTGAGGTCAATGATAATTATCAGAAACAGACTTATAGAAACCGTTGCTATCTTTACGGTGCCAATGGGAAAATGGGACTGCATATCCCCGTTCATTACACCCAAAACAAGCGCCAAAAAACACAGGACATTTTAATAGACAACGCAACACCATGGAAAAATGTACAATGGAAATCTATTGAAAGTGCCTATAAAACCGCTCCATTTTTTGAATTTTATGAAGATGAGTTAAGACCTTTATTTCAAAAAGAGGACGACTTATTGCTGCCCTTTGTTTTGGAATGTATTGAGGCCATTAACCTCTGTCTTGAGTTTGATTTCAATCCTGCGACTTCTAAAGTATTTAAGAAAGAATCAACTGAAAATGACTTTCGCTTTTTGGTCAATGCGCGGAAAACAGTAACCATTCAAACCAAACCCTACATACAAGTCTTTCAAGTAAAACATGGGTACATTTCGAACCTCAGTATATTAGATCTACTTTTTAATATGGGTCCTGAAACGCTGAACTATTTAAAAACCCATCCACCAATCCAAATCAATACTTAAAAGCATCAAGGCTTACTTAATTTTTAAAGTGGCACATATTGGGTAATGATCGGAAAATTCAACAGCGTAATTTTTGAAGTTTAAAACCTCAATACTGGGATCTGCTAAAATAAAATCTATACGCAAAGGAAAGTAGTCAAAATTGTAAGTGCCACCAAACCCATTACCCGCAACTTCAAAAGCATCTTGTAAATTTGATTTTAAAAGCCTGTAAACATAGGAGTGGGCGGTATTATTGAAATCACCGCATAAAACGATTTTATGAGGCGTTTTGCGCATGTGTTTGGCCAGAAGCTCTGCTTGTACTTGTTGGGCTGTAAAAGTAGAACTCAATTGATTGAACATACGGTCAGATTGTTGGGAGTCCAGCGCTCTAACATCTGTATTAATCCCTGTTGACTGTAAGTGTAAGTTGTAGATACGAAGGGTATCCAATTTTATTTTGACGTCTATAAAAACAGCACGATTGGCTGAACTTGGAAAATTGATAACCCCTGAATTCACAAATTTATACTTTGAAAAAATGACAAGCTCCGATTTTGAGTTGGATTGAGGTCTAAAAACATGCGGATAGTTTAAATCTGTCGCAATGCCGCTTTCATATTCTTGAATACACACGATTGCAGGACTCTGATTTGTGATAAAATCATGAATTTTTTCTGGAATGTCGTCCACATCGATCCATTTATACAAGTTTAATAAATGGACATTGTAACTCATTATTTCGATGCCCTTTTCCTGAGAATTATCGTTTGAATTGAAATTAAAAGAAGATTTTATATGCGTATAACCCAGAGCCATTACAAACAAAGATAAAATGAATTGTCGCTTTAATTGCGCCAGCCAATAGATTAAAAATATCAAATTTAACAATAGTAGAAAAGGGACCGCTAGACTCAATACTGCCAAGACAGAAAAAGACTTTGGGGGTAGAAATGGTAAAATATAAGACAGTAAAAGTAGGGTTGCTGCTAATGAATTAAGCAGAAAGACAAGTTTATCAAAAAAGTTTAAACGTTTCAAGGATTTATTTTTTCCCAGCCCTAAAAAGAAAGTCTTTCTCTTCTTGAGTCAAACTTTCGTAACCACTCTTACCAATCTTATCTAAAATTAAATCTATTTGTTTTTGGTGGGTAAAAGCATTCTGGTCTCTCTTTGGTTTTGGTCTGTCTTTTTTAGTTTTTTTTCTGTAGGCGGTTTTCAATGGGCGTTTTTTATTAGATAAATAATCCAAGATATTATCTAGAAATAGGCCAATTTCACGTCCTTTTTGCAATTGATAAGCAAAATAAAAACCTAGAACATAGCCTCCAATATGGGCGACTGTGCCACCAGAATTAGCAGAAAGTAAGCCTGGTAAATCCAAAACAACCATAGCAATGCCCAAATACTTAAGTTTAAAGCGGAGGGTGAAAAAGCCTACCAATTTATCCGGCATATAAACACATAAAAAAATAATACAAGCACGCACCCCTGCTGAAGCCCCAACTAAGGGACCATTAATGTTTAAAATGCCTGGAGATAAACTTGTAGCCAGTGAAAAGAAAACAGCACCAGAAATAATTCCCAATACATAAATCTTAAGGGCCATTCTAGGACGGAATAGGTTTGCGAAAGTTCTGGCCAAGAAATACAAGACCAGCATATTAAAAAATAAATGATTAAGGCTGTAGTGCAAGAAGCCATAAGTTATAATTGTCCATGGATTTAAAAATACCTCCCAAATATCATTTGAAAGGGACAAAAAATTTAAAACATAGAAGCGGCCATTGCTCAAGACCAAACTTAAAAATCCCGTAAAAAGGAATACTAGTGTGTTGACCACAATCATTTGTTCAAGAACGTGAAGTCTTGCTAATTTATCTTTGAGATCTTGGTAAAGCGTTGTCATTTAATTCCAGCGGTATTTATTAAATTGATTTTTTTTCCAAAAGTACATGATTAAAAAACCTGTCACAGCCCCTCCAATGTGGGCAATATAAGCCGTATTACTTGGACTAAAGAAAGATACACCGGTTGTTGCAGAGATCAGATCTAATACAATGATTCCAGGGATAAAGTATTTGGCTTTAATTGGAATTGGCAAGAAAATGAGCATCAATTCGGCGTTGGGATTCAACATGCCAAAAGCGACTAAAATACCCATAATAGCACCTGAAGCCCCTACCATAACGCCATTGCTTTTGACATTAAGATCAAAAAGAGCTCTAAAAGATGTGTTATCGACTTGACTTAAAGACATCCCATTAGACTCCAATACCACCTGCATTTTATTTGCCAAAAGTTCGCCTTTAAACATATTTCCTTCTAAAATATTCAGTGCTGTAAGCTCTTGAATCAAATCGTAAGAAAAGCCGTTGGCTTCTAAGGTACCAATCAATGGGTAAATCTGAATAAAGTATACCAAAAAGGTCAGGGCAACTGCACCTATCCCGCAACTTAAATAAAAAATTAAAAATTTACGAAGTCCAAACTGTAATTCAACCGCAGTCCCAAACATCCACAAAGCAAACATATTGAAAAGAAGGTGTGTTAAATTCCCATGCATAAACATATGGGTACCAATTTGCCAAAACTGAAAAGCACCACTCAAGGGATAATAAAGCCCTAAAATTCCGTCGAAAAAATACTTATTTCCCAAAAAAGCGGTACCAATAAAAATGATAATATTGAGGATTAGAAGGTGTTTAACAGCAGGAGTTATTCGCATCATATCAACTAAATTTGGAGTCTAAATATGAACCATCAAGAGTAATAAAAATGGTTTTATTGTAAGGGGTGACTGTGGGCTCTTTACAAGCAAAAAGCGCATTAATGATAAATTCTTGTTCTTGTATACTTAATTTTTTGCCATTTTTAGTAGCGAGACTTTTGGCGATAGATTTCGCCAATAAGTCACTTTGACTAAAATTAAAATCTGGAACTTCGTTCTGAACATCGCTAATCAATTGGTCAAAAATCTTTGAAACAAATGTGTCCTGAACGCCCACAGGCAATGCCGTAAGTTCCAGGGCCTCCGTATCAAAAGCTGAAAACTTGAATCCAGCTTGAACAAGTTGCGGCTCTATGTTCTTTACAACCGCCAATTCCTGGGTTGAAAACTCCAATCGCAAAGGAAACAACAATTGTTGACTCACCGGTTCTTTTAAGGTAATCTGTTGCAGATAATCTTCGTATAAAATGCGTTCGTGCGCTCGGTTTTGATCAATAACAACAAGTCCCGATTTAATGGTCCCTACAATGTATTTATTTTGAAGTTGAAAGGTACTTTGGGAACTTTTAATAGACGCTTTTTCAAAAATACTGGATTGTAGCGCATCAGATTCGAACTGAGCTTCACTGATGGGATTGAAATCAGAGTTAGATTTTGATTCAAGGCCCACATAAAGTCCTTCCCAATCAGAAACATTGCTTTTAGCAGCTGCTTTTGATTGAGTTCTAAAAGGGTTGAAAGAAGGATCTACTTCTACTTTTGGTGAAGACACTTTGTTCATGTCATGGCCATAAGGCGTATCCATAGATCGATCTCGTTCAAAATCCAAAGCGGGTGCAATACTAAACTGCCCTAGACTGTGTTTTACAGCGGCTCTCAACAAGGCGTACAAAGTGGGTTCATCGTCAAATTTAATTTCTGTTTTGGTAGGATGAATGTTAATGTCAATACTTTTGGGATCTACTTCAAGATTAAGAAAATAACTCGGGTATTTATTGGGGAGTAACAAGCCTTCAAAAGCAGATGAAATGGCGTGGTTTAAATACGAACTTTTAATAAAACGATGGTTGACAAAGAAGAACTGTTCGCCTCTTGATTTTTTAGCAAATTCGGGTTTTCCAACAAAACCAGAAATCTTCAGCAATTCGGTGTCCTCTTGCACTGGCACCAATTTTTCATTCATTTTAGCACCAAAAATATGAATGATGCGTTGTCGAAACGGTTCTGATCTCAAATCAAAAAGATCATTGTCGTTGTGATGCATGGAAAAATTGATTTGTGGATGGGCCATGGCTACCCTGTGAAATTCATCCATAATATGCCTCAACTCCACAGGATCGGACTTTAGAAAATTTCGCCTTGCGGGAATGTTAAAAAATAGATTTTTAACCGCTACTGAAGTCCCTTCAGAGGTAGAAACCACGTCCTCAGACTTTAGCTTACTGCCTTCAATTTTAACCGCAGTGCCCAAAGATTCGCTCCGTAGTTTGGTTTTTAATTCGACATGGGCGATGGCCGCAATACTGGCCAAAGCCTCACCGCGAAACCCCTTGGTATTTAAACAAAATAAATCTTCTGCAGTGGTTATTTTAGAAGTGGCATGACGTTCAAAACAGAGTCGGGCATCCGAGGCACCCATTCCCTTACCATTGTCAATAACTTGAATCAGGGTTTTACCAGAGTTTCTTATAATGAGTTTAATTTGAGAGGCACCAGCATCAATGGCATTTTCCAGTAATTCTTTCACCACAGAAGCAGGTCGTTGAACGACCTCGCCGGCTGCAATTTGATTGGCCACATGATCTGGAAGAAGTTGAATGATATTCGCCATTAATTAAAAAAAATAGTTAGGTCAAAATCAATGATAAACAAAAAAATAAAGACCAAAATTAAAACAATCATTGCAATGGTTTTAGTGGATTTCTGATCCCGGTTTTTAAAGTCATTTATAGCATTGGTTAAAGTCCGTTTTAAATTCACCTTTTCAACTGTAACACGCTGATCCTCAAACTTATGCTTAATTTCAAACGGGCTACCACTCCCCTTGTAATAACGGGGTTCGTAATTAAATCTTTTATTTTTTCTAAGTTTAAATAAGCCCATCTTATTTAATCAAATTTAAGTTACAATACATAAATGCCAATCAAAATTAATAGAAGCAAAACAAACAATAATGGCAAAGAAACAAATGAGGAACGCCGTTGCCTTTTAAATTTAAAAGGAGATTTTGAATTGGTTTTTAATTTCGATTGAAATCCCATACTGCTTTACAATGCAATAAAAATACTTAAAATTTAACCAGAAATAAAACCAGCAATCATAAAATTGTAAGCAGGGTTTATTGGCCCTTGTTTAATGCCGCCATTTTAAGCGCAGTAATGGCCGCCTCTACCCCTTTATTTCCGAGTTTACCACCACTGCGATCTAAAGATTGTTGTATGTTATTATCGGTTAACAAACAAAATATTACAGGGAGATCATTTAAGACATTGAGATCTTTAATGCCTTGAGTAACCCCTTGACAAACGTAATCAAAATGCTTTGTTTCCCCTTGAATGACACAGCCAATGGCAATAACAACGTCCACATCAGAGGCTTGTACAACTTTGGCACCATAAATCAATTCAAAACTGCCGGGAACGTATTTGATTGAAATATTGTCTTGCAGTACGCCACAGTCCTCGAGCGTTTCTAAAGCTCCTTTCAAGAGACCATTGGTAACCTTCGCATTCCATTGTGAAACCACAATACCAATTTTAAAATCTTTGGCATTGGGAAGTGCTGATTTGTCGTAATTAGATAGATTTTTGTTAGCCGTTGCCATGCGGTTTAATTGATCGCAGCTTGTGCTTTTCCAATAAAAACATCAATATTTTTAGCTTCAGGACTGTCGGGGAAGTCCGTTTTTATAGATTCAAAATAATCCAGTGCTTTTTTAGCTTTACCAACTTTAAGACCAATTACACCAGCTTTATAAAGATAGATTGGAGTGGTATAATTATTGGTTTTAAGTTGATACGCTTGCACATAGTAATCATAAGCATCTTCCAATTGTTCTAATTGAACAAAAGCATCTCCAATACCGCCTTTGGCTATGGGGCCCAGGACGTCGTCTGTGGAATCAAAAGCATTTAAGTATTCAATAGCACTGGCATAGTCTTTCATATTCATGTAGGCCATCCCGGCATAGTAATTGGCTAAATTTCCAGCTTTGGTGCCAGCATAGGTTTCGGCAATGTCCAGCATGCCATATTTAGCACCGTCGCCATTTAGAGACAGTGTAAACAGTGAATCTTTATCTGTTGCAGAGACGGCATCATCAAAATAGGTTTGAGCTGTATACATATCATTCATGGCAGTGCGCTCGTTGGGTTCTTGGATGTATTTATCATAGCCCAAAAAGCCTAAAATCAAAACGGCAGCCAATCCAACGATGATGAAAATATATTTCTGTTTGGCAATGACCCATTGTTCCGTTTTTGAAACCCCTTCGTCTAAAGTGTTAAAAACCTCAGCCGTAGTGGATCCATCCTCAATGGACTGTTGCATGTCGACCTTTGTTTTGGGCTTACCCCCGCGTTTTTTATACGTTGCCATAATGTTGTGAATTCTGAAGGGCAAAAATATAATTTTATTCCATAAAAAATACTACTTTATTTGTTATTTTTCAATAATTTGCAACTCAATTAACCAAGAACGCTTATCGCGTTTGGTGCAAAATAATTTACTTTTACAAATGCGATTAAAGACGATAAATCTTATCAATTATAAAAATTTCGAACAACAATCCTTCGAATTTAACCAAAAAGTGAATTGTTTTGTCGGACCCAACGGCATTGGAAAGACCAATGTTTTAGACGCCATTTACCACCTGTCTTTTGGCAAAAGTTATTTCAACCCCATTGCCTCACAAAATATCAAGCATGGCGCTGACTTTTTTGTGGTTGATGGCCGATATTTAAAACAAAATAAAGATGAGAAAGTAGTTGTTTCATTAAAAAAAGGACAAAAAAAAGTCATCAAACGCAATGCCAAAGCCTACGAACGTTTTAGCGACCACATTGGATTTTTACCGCTGGTTATCATTTCACCAGCAGACCGCGATTTAATCACTGAAGGCAGTGATTTAAGGCGAAAGTTTATGGACGGGGTGATTTCGCAAAGTGACAAAAGTTATTTGGAACAGTTAATTCAATACAACCGCGTTTTGGCCCAACGCAATGCCTTGTTAAAACATTTTGCTTCCAGCCGTACTTTTGATCTTGACACAATTGAAGTATACAATGATCAACTCTGTAAATTAGGTGCAGAAATTCATCTAAAAAGACAGGCCTTTATAAAGATTTTTACGCCTATATTTATGAAACAGTACGAGCGCATCAGCAATCTAAATGAGGCGGTCAGTTTGCGATACAAAAGCCAGCTTGCTGAACAGCCCTTAGAAAATCTTTTAAAAACAAGCATCAACAAAGACCGCGCCTTGCAATATACTAGCGTAGGAATACACAAAGACGATATCGAATTTCATATTGGGGACTACCCCATTAAGAAATTTGGCAGCCAAGGCCAACAGAAATCATTTTTGATTGCTTTAAAATTAGCTCAGTTTGAAGTGCTTAAATCCCAAAGTGGCAATACGCCCATCTTATTATTAGACGATATTTTTGACAAATTAGACGCCGATCGCGTGGCGCGGATCATCAAAATAGTGAATGATGCCAATTTTGGGCAGCTGTTTATCTCTGACACCCATGCGGAACGGACTGAAAAAGTGGTTCAAAGTGTTCATGAATCTTATGAGATTTTTAAATTATGAGAAAACTATTGCTGATTTTTGTTTTGTTGGCAATGGGTTGTAAATCGAACCCTGATAAACACATTGAATTCATTGAAGGGTACTGGGAAATAGAAAGTGTTTACAAAAACAATCAACTGCTTAGGACCTTTAAAATTAACAGCGGTATTGATTATTTTAAAATAAATGCAGATTTAAAAGGATTTCGAAAAAAATTAAAGCCCAATTTCAATGGCACATTTGAAACTTCTAAAGATGTTTTAAATTTTAAAATAGAAATTCAAAACAATGGTTTATTTTTGAACTATATTGACAACGCTACAAGTTTCCGCGAAGAGGTTTTAGAAGCGAACAAAGAAAAACTTGTAATAAAAAGTAATTCGGGACTTGTTTACAATTACAAACCTTATGAAGCATTAGATTTAAGCCAATGAGTAAACGCCATAACGATCATCAAAAAATTGGAGATGTTCTTGCCTCTTTTGTAGAAAACAGCAAATTAGAAAAAGGGCTGGACATGGTGCGCGTGGAAAAGGCTTGGCAAGAACTCATGGGCAATGGCGTTCAAAACTACACCAACAGCCTTAAATTACACAAAGGCACGCTGTATGTGTCCCTTTCGTCTTCTGTATTGCGACAAGAACTGAGTTATGGAAAAGAAAAAATCATAGCGCTTATCAATGAAGAATTGGGAAAAACTGTGGTAAGTAAACTCATTTTGAGATGATCACAAGTTTCTTACTGTTTTGTGAAATTATTGAAGATCTAAAAAAAAACCACGCCAAAAGCGTGGTTTTAATATAATGATAAAATTTATCAATCAAAGTGTAAAAAAGTACCAATTCCAAAAACCTCTATAAAAGTTCTTGTACATGTGCCACTGTTAACAAAACGATAGCGGACATATCTTGAAACTTGAATTGGAAATGTAATTTGATAACCCTGAGGGTCTGAACTGCAACCAACCTCATCAGGAACAAAGGGCTTGACAACATTCCAACCCGCATCGGCGCCGTGTAAAGCGCTATCGGCAATTGCGACCTCAACGGCTGTAAACCTTCCGTCTGCTGTGGTCTGATGGGCAAAAATGGTATTAAACACCCGTTCTTGTCCAAAATCAACCACAATGTAGGCACCGTTTGGATGAGATTGATTGGAGGGATGCCAAGTGGTTGCATTTCTATAGTCTTTTGTAGACCTAGTTTTGGAAGTACCATCATCGTAATAAAATACACCCCCAGCTCTGTAGCTTTGTGTTATGGAACCAAAATTACCTCCTAAGTATGGCGTGTGACCATAGTCGGATTGAGGAACAATGTCTGATGGAGAATTGGCACCATTTCCAAAACTCGCGCCATTTTGAAGGGCCATAAAATTCGTGTCTAAAATTCCACCCACGGCATTTAAGTTTACCGCTCCTTTGGTATCGCCATTGACAGTAAAATCCAATGAATTTATCAAAGCTACAATTCCGGGACTTTGTTTTTCAACCAGAAAGCTAGTGTCGCCATCCACTTCAAAAGTGATGTTTATGACACCGTTGTTAGAAAATGTTCCAGAGGGATAACTGTATCTAATATTGTTGGAATCCCCCCCTTCTCCAGAAACCGAAAACCAATTGGAAGTGTAGGCATCATAAGATCCTGTCCCATTTGTGTATGGAACATCAATCGACAAAGTATTGGTACTGTTATCAATAGCTCCCTGTATTTGAACAGGATTAGGACTTGTGATGTCAAGAGATACAATGTATTTATCCAGTGGGAGTGAAAAGCTCGCATCCCCATTCGAAACCACTTTTTCTTTAACACAAGACAGTGAAAGTTTGGACCAGTTGGCAGTAAGCGTTCCTGTGCTTGCTGGCGTTCCGCTCAAAGGGTAAGTTATGATTTGACTTTGCCCAGCGCTAAGCGTAGCGGCAGACGGCGTTGGAGTTCCGACAGACAAGCCAGAAACGCCACTCATAACCAAGTCAGAAGCACCAAAAGAAATTTCAGCTGTAGAAAATGAATTGTTGGTAATATTAACACTAAAAGAACCCCCTGATAAACCTTCTCCGCTTACGTAAGAACCTACAAAACCATTGGTATCACAGTCTGCTGAGACTGATGGGGCGGCTTCACTTCCACCTATGGCTTTCCAGTCTGAACCGTCAAAAAAATTAAGGCCTTTTGGGTCGCAATCCGTACAATAAACAATCAACCCTTCAGCGGGTGTGTCAATGGCTTCCATTTGAGCTTCTGTCATTCGTGGTGGAAGAAAACCTAAACTTGTACTCTCAACATCCAATGCTGCAGAAGGGTCAGGTACTGAGGTGTTGACACCAATTTGAGCAAAAGTGCTACAACTAAGGGTTAATAATGCTATGTTTAAAATAATGTTTTTCATGGGACAATTTTTATATTTTGATTTGAGTATTAAAGGGCCAATGCCAAAAGAATAAATTCGCCGCGGTGTCAATTGCAGTACAATTGTATCATGGAAATTTAATTCAACTTTATATCAAAAAAATGAAATATTATTCATATGAAATAGCCCCGTGTAACAACAGGCCAAATGACGTAAGGAACGGCTAAATAACGTAATAAAAGGGAAAAATAGTCGGCTTTAATCTTCAAAAAAGAAACAATCAAAGATTAAAAAACCACGCCAAAAGCGTGGTTTTAAATTTAATTCTTGCGTTAGAACGCAAATGATTCAAATAATTTTGGTTTGATGTTTGGCATTTTTAAACCATTTCGCTTTAAATTTAGACTAACGAGGTCCGATAGCGATAAAAGAAAACCAAGATGGCTCGACAACAGTATCAGTTCCGTCCATGGTATATATCGTCACTTGGGTGTTAGTTAATGATACAATATCTACAATATTATCATCGGTTAGTGTTGAAGTATCACCTGCTGTAAATGTTACGCTTGGAAGATCTGAAAACGGTGTATCAAAAGTTATTATATAAATATTAGTGCTTGCACCCACGGCAACAGTAAACCCTGCTCCTTGGAGTATATTTCCAAGCTCAGACACATTTCCTCTAATAATTTTCAAATTATCTTCCTCTGGAGTAATGTTGCCTATGGATTGCCATTTAACTCCATCAAAAGATTGTAGTCCATTGGAAACACAGTCTGTACAGTATACAATCAAGCCTTCAGCAGGTTCAAAAATGTCATCCATTTGTATTTCTGTCATTCGCGGCGGAAGAAATCCTGAGGTTGTACTTTCAACATCTAGGACTGCAGATGGATCAGGATTGGTGGTATTGACACCAACTTGGGCAAAAGCATTTAAACTTAGCGTTATTATAAGGGTTAAGATAATGTTTTTCATGGGTATAATTTTAATTGTTATTTTAATTTAGATTTTTTGAGCAATAGGCTCACAAATATTTTAGAATAAATTCAATTACAAAAGAATGAAGTATTATTCAATTTAAATAGTGCTATGTAACAAATGGCCATATGACGTAAGGAACGGCCAAATGATGTAAGGAACGGATATTTGACCAAAAAGGGAATAAAAGCAAACTATTTATCAGCTGAAAAGATAACCTTGAGCATAAAAAAACCACACAAAAAAGTGTGGTTTGTAGTTGTGATTTTTTGGATTTATTAAAACATCTCGCGCGCAGAAAAATGAAAAGCACTTTCGATGCTGGCGTTCTCGTCACTGTCACTCCCATGCACTGCATTTTGGCTGATAGATTCTGCAAACATTTTTCGAATGGTACCTTCTGCTGCTTCAGCAGGGTTGGTCGCACCAATTAGGGTTCTAAAATCTTCAACTGCGTTGTCTTTTTCTAAAATGGCAGCCACAATGGGTCCAGAAGTCATATAGCTCACCAAATCTTCAAAAAATGGACGGTCTTTGTGAACGGCGTAAAACGCTTGGGCATCCGGTATGGTCAACTGTGTAAGTTTCATCGCTACAATGCGAAAACCAGAAGCTGTAATTTTTTCTAAAATTGGTCCGATGTTACCTTTCTCTATGGAGTCGGGCTTTAACATGGTAAAAGTTCTATTGTTTGTCATGTGATTCATTTAATTGCTGCAAAAGTAATGATTTTGAAATGAAAATCATGTTGTAGGACTATTAAGAAATATTGTATCTTTACGACCTATGAAAAGTCTAAGTTTTGAAACCTTAAAATCTCTCTTAAAATCGCCGAAAAATGTGGTGATTGTTCCCCATATCAATCCGGATGGAGATGCCATTGGGTCATCCTTAGGTTTGTACCACTACTTGATTCAAAAGGGGCATTCAGCAACCATTGTTGTGCCTAACGACTACCCTGCTTTTTTAAAATGGCTTCCTGGGACAACAGAAGTTCTCAATTTTGAGTTTGATTCAGTTGTTGTTCAAAACGTATTTGACAATGCAGATTTGGTTTTCACCCTGGATTTTAATGCCTTGCACCGTTGTGGGAATTTAAAATCTGTTTTGGAAGCTAACACAGCGCCAAAGATTATGATTGACCACCACCAATACCCAGAAGCTTATGCAGCTTATACCTATTCTGATACAGATATGGGGTCAACAGCCGAAATGATTTATCATTTTATGGCGCAATTGGGCGATTTAGAATTATTAAACAAAGATATTGGGATGGCTTTGTACACGGGGATTATGACCGATACAGCCTCTTTTAGATTTCCTAAAACCACAGCCACTACCCATCGCGTGGTTGCCCATCTTATTGAAGTTGGCATTGCGCACTCCGAAATACATAGTTTGGTATACGATGCCAATCGGTTTGAACGCATTCAACTCGTGGGAATAGCCCTTAGCAATCTCAGGGTTTTAAAAGCTTTTAATGCCGCCTATATCACCCTGTCTCAAGATGAATTGGACGCTTGTAATTATCAAAAGGGAGACACAGAAGGATTGGTAAATTATGGGCTCTCTGTAAAAGGCGTAAAATTAGCAGCCATTTTTATAGAAAACAGCGCTGACGAAATTATTAAAATTTCTCTGAGATCAAAAGGAGCTATTGATGTAAATCAAATCGCAAGAGAACACTTTAATGGTGGAGGCCATGTCAATGCTGCAGGCGGTAAAAGTGATCTTTCCTTAGCAGCAACTGTTGACTTATTTAAAGCTTTGGTGGTAAACCTTGATTCTGATCTTGAATGATGAAAAAACTGTTATCCCTTCTAATTTTCAGTCTTTTCATAGCTTGCCAAACCAACGAAGCCAGACGACCAATTCAATATAAAACTGGTAGTTTTTTGAACACTTCAATAGCGACAAATAAAGCTATTAATAACCAAGAATACACCTTAATTGAAAATTTCATTTCAAACTCAAAAGAAAATTACATACGCTCCAGTTATGGGTTTTGGTACAAATACGATATTAAAAATATAAAATCTGAATACACCCCTAAATTTGGAGATCTTGTGACTTACAGTTTTGGGGTAAAAGATTTAAATGGAAATTGGATTTACAGTCCCAAAGAAACAAAACAAAAAAACTATTACGTGGAGCAAGAAGAGTTATTTTCAGGCTTACGAGAAGGTTTAAAACTGATGAAAAAAGGAGAGAAAATAACTTTTATTTTTCCCTCACAATTGGCCTATGGATACTACGGAGACACAGATAGGATTGGGGCTGATGCCCCTTTAATCTACCAAGTAACTGTTCGCAACATACAACGAAAATAACAACAAAAAACAAATCATGCTAAAACTTAAAAAAACAACCTCACTCCTACTGTACACCTCTTTTTTACTCAGTTCATTGTCCTGTCAAAACGAATACCCAGAACTTGGTGATGGCATGTTTGCCGAATTTGTCACTTCAAAGGACACCATGGTCGTTGCTTTGTTTTACGAAAAAACACCGCTTACGGTGGCTAATTTTGTTGCCCTTGCCGAAGGAACACATCCGAAATTAGCAGATTCCCTTCGTGGAATTCCTTATTACAATGGAACGATTTTCCACAGGGTCATAGATAAATTTATGATTCAGGGTGGAGATCGCACTGGAACCGGTTCTGGAAGTCCTGGCTATACTTTTGGAGATGAATTTGACGCCTCTTTAAAACATGACAAACCCGGCATACTTTCAATGGCAAATTCTGGTCCTGCCACTAATGGAAGTCAATTTTTTATTACGGAAAAAGCGACGCCTTGGCTCGACAACAAACACAGCATTTTTGGGGAGATGGTCAAAGGGATTAATGTTCAAGATTCCATTTCTAATGTAGAAGTAAGCCCGGGAAATAATAAACCGCTGGAAGACGTGACCATTACAGCCGTAAACATCATCCG
>PAQB01000023.1 GCA_002709185.1 Flavobacteriaceae bacterium | reverse complement strand
TTTGAGTCATGTCATAGCGTAAATTCTCAGGAAGCTCCGATTTATCAATGGTAAAGTAGGCATTGATCTCATTCACAGAGACAATTAAATTTCGCAAGGTATTTTGAATCCCTGAAATATTGTATTTTGAACTGATATTCTTATAAGTTCCAAGTTTATTTAGTCCTTTATTGGTCTTATAGCGGGGGTCCATGATTCGGACACTTTGAATGGTTGATAAAGAATCGAGAGCTTCTTTAGGTGTTAGTTCTAAAAGCAATGTCTGTGTTTCTTTTTCAAAAATTTTGATGATGTTGGGATTACCAATAAACTCATCACCTCCAATAAATTTACTTATAGAGTCATTTGAAAAGATAAACGAAAGTTCTCTAACACTTGTAGAATCGCTGAGATACCCAATGTTATGCTTGTTAATCACATACCGATCAGGTTCAGACTTACAGCTATTGGCTATTGAATAGATTGCAATTAAAAGTAAAAACGTCTGTTTCATGTTTTGTTTTTATGTCTTTTTTATAGAAAGTTTTGCAAAAATAAATCAAGTTTTTGTTCTTAAACAAAAATCAGTAAACTATTTTTGTATGCTATGCTGAAACCAGAAATAAAAAAACTTGTCAATGCGGGTGAAATGTTGCCACTTATGGAGGCATTTTATACTATTCAAGGTGAAGGCTACCACAAAGGAACCGCTGCTTATTTTATAAGAGTCGGTGGTTGCGATGTTGGCTGTCATTGGTGTGATGTCAAAGATAGCTGGGATGCCGATGTACATCCCCCTACAGCCATTGAGACCATAGCAGTGCAAGCCACTGAGTTCAGTGATACTATTGTTGTAACAGGAGGCGAGCCATTGATGTGGGATATGCAGCCGCTTACAAATCTTTTGAAAGAGAAAAAATTAAAAACACATATTGAAACTTCAGGAGCTTATCATTTGAGTGGTGATTGGGATTGGATTTGTCTGTCCCCAAAAAAACGCAAACCCCCAGTCTCTAAAATTTATTCCAAAGCGCATGAGCTTAAAGTAATCGTTTACAACAAAAGTGATTTTAAATTTGCTGAGGAACATGCTAAAAAAGTTTCCAAAGACTGTATTTTATATCTACAGCCTGAATGGAGCGTTAGTAAAAAAATCACGCCGCTTATTGTAGAATACGTCATGAAGCATCCAAAGTGGAAGATTTCACTCCAAACACACAAATATTTGAACATTCCGTAATTTTTTACGTTAATTTTGTTACATATTTAAATAAAATTAATTTTTTTTACTCATTTTAGTTGACTTTTATATTATAATTTATTTTTTAAGTTATAATTTATAACCATATTCTTTATTTGTATTTATAAATTATAATATATAAAGCACTTTTGTCGAAAAATTAACTAAATAGCCATGTGTGGAATTGTTTGTGCTTTCGATTTAAAAGAGAAAAGTGAGGTCCTAAGGCCTCAAATCTTAGAAATGTCTAAAACCATTAGACATCGCGGTCCTGACTGGAGCGGTATTTTTGACAATGAGAAAGCTGTCATGGCGCACGAACGCTTGGCCATTGTGGATCCAGCTTCTGGTAAACAACCGCTATACAGCCCAGATGGTCAATTGGTTTTGGCTGCCAACGGGGAGATATACAACCACCGCGCCCTCCGTAAACAACTTAAATCTGAATACGAATTTCAAACAGAAAGTGATTGTGAAATTATTTTAGCACTTTTTAAAGAAAAAGGCGTTGACTTTGTTGATGATTTAAACGGCATATTTGGTTTTGCTATTTATGACGTGAATAAAGATGCATATTTTATAGCACGAGACCATATGGGCATCATTCCGCTTTACATTGGATGGGACAAAAATGGGACTTTTTATGTGGCCTCAGAGCTCAAGGCATTGGAATCCGTTTGTACTAAAATAGAACTTTTTCCGCCTGGCCATTATTTCTACAGTAAAGCCAATGAATTTGTACAGTGGTACAAGAGGGATTGGGTTGATTATGATGCTGTAAAAAATAATGAAACGCGCATAAAAGCTATAAAAGAAGCTTTGGAGGCGGCGGTGCACCGCCAATTGATGAGCGATGTGCCCTATGGTGTTTTACTTTCAGGTGGTTTAGATTCATCAGTCACTTCAGCGATCGCTAAAAAATATGCCCAAAAACGCATCGAGTCTGGGGATAAAAACGATGCTTGGTGGCCTCAATTACACTCCTTTTCTGTAGGTCTTGAGGGGTCACCTGACTTGGCCGCAGCTCAAAAAGTCGCCGATCATATTGGAACGGTTCATCATGAAATAAAATTCACAATTCAAGAAGGCTTGGATGCCATCAAAGATGTAGTTTACAACTTAGAGACTTACGACACTACAACCATTCGTGCCAGTACTCCGATGTATCTTATGGCAAGGGTTATCAAATCTATGGGGATTAAAATGGTGCTTTCTGGTGAAGGGGCCGATGAATTATTTGGTGGATATTTGTATTTTCATAAGGCGCCAAATGCCAAAGAGTTTCACCAGGAAACTGTTAGAAAATTGGACAAGCTGCACATGTATGACTGCTTGCGTGCTAACAAAAGTCTTGCCGCTTGGGGGATAGAAGGGCGTGTTCCCTTTTTGGACAAGGAATTTATGGATGTTGCGATGCGCATAAATCCGCAGGATAAAATGATCAACGGAGAGCGTATGGAAAAATGGGTAGTGCGAAAAGCCTTTGAGGATATGTTACCTGAAAGCGTAGCTTGGCGACAGAAAGAACAATTTAGTGACGGTGTTGGATACAGTTGGATTGACACCCTAAAGGAATTAGTTGACAAAGAAGTTTCTGATGACCAAATGAAAAACGCCCATTTTAGATTTCCAGTTCAAACCCCACTAAATAAAGAAGAGTTTTATTACCGTTCTATTTTTGAATCGCACTTTCCAAGTGAGGCTGCGGCCCTTTGCGTACCTCAAGAACCCAGCGTGGCTTGTAGTACTAAAATTGCATTGGAATGGGATGAGGCTTTCAAAAACTTAAATGACCCTAGCGGTCGTGCCGTTGCTAAAGTGCATGACAAGGCTTACGATTGATTTTTTTGGCTTCAAATCTTCGGTTTTAAGCGCCTAAAAATTAAAAAGTATTTTGTTCTTCTTGCAGAAGACTTTTAAATCTAATCTAAGGCTGTTTTTAAGCTGTTTAAGCGTTGTTTTCTCAAAATCAATAATGTTGATAATTATAACTAAAATTCTCACTTAATTCTCCATTTTCAATCGACTAATTTTTATATTTGTTTAATACTTAAAACAGCAAATAAAATAACAAAATTAGTATGAGCGAAGACGTTAATCAAAATCAGTATTCTGCAGATAGTATTCAGGCCTTAGAAGGTATGGAGCACGTGCGCATGCGCCCTTCAATGTATATTGGAGATGTGGGAACACGTGGGCTTCATCACCTTGTGTATGAAGTCATCGATAATTCCATTGATGAGGCCCTGGCAGGACATTGTGATAAAATTACAGTTACCATCAATGAGGACAATTCTATAACCACGGAGGATAATGGCCGTGGTATCCCTGTCGGACTTCACAAAAAAGAGGGGGTTTCTGCCCTAGAGGTTGTCATGACCAAAATTGGTGCTGGTGGAAAATTTGACAAAGACTCATATAAAGTTTCCGGGGGTTTACATGGTGTTGGCGTGAGTTGTGTTAATGCGCTTTCGGCCCATTTAAAGGCAACTGTCCATAGAGAAGGCAAAGTCTGGGAACAAGAATATGAACGCGGGAAAGCCATGTACCCTGTTAAATCTACGGGATCGACTGATAAACGCGGTACAATTGTGACATTTAAACCCGATTCGGAGATTTTTACCCAAACCCTTGAATACAATTATGAAACGCTAGCCAATCGCATGCGTGAGCTTGCATTTTTGAATAAAGGCATCACTGTTGTCATTATTGATAAAAGGGCCAAAGACGAAAAAGGGGAATATATTGGTGAAACGTTCTATTCCGAGGAGGGGCTTTCGGAGTTCATTAAATATCTAGATGCCACCAGAGAACCCATTATGAAATCGGTTATCGCTTTTGAAGGGGAGAAGAATGGTATTCCAGTTGAGGTCGCCATGATTTACAACACCTCCTATTCCGAAAACCTTCATTCTTATGTCAATAATATCAACACCCATGAAGGTGGAACCCACTTGACGGGATTTAGAAGAGGATTGACCCATACTTTAAAGAAATATGCAGATGAATCCGGCATGTTAGAGAAGCTGAAATTTGACATTGCTGGAGATGATTTTAGAGAAGGACTGACCGCTATCATTTCGGTCAAGGTTGCAGAACCTCAATTTGAGGGTCAGACCAAGACCAAACTTGGCAACAGAGAAGTATCGTCATCTGTGAGTCAGGCCGTTTCTGAAATGTTAACTGATTACTTGGAAGAACACCCAGATGACGCAAAAACAATTGTTCAGAAAGTTATTTTAGCGGCTCAAGCAAGGCATGCGGCTCAGAAAGCACGCGAAATGGTTCAGCGTAAAACCGTTATGAGTATTGGAGGCCTTCCTGGAAAATTAAGTGATTGCTCAGAGCAAGATCCTGCGAAATGTGAGGTGTTTCTTGTTGAAGGAGACTCAGCAGGGGGTACTGCAAAACAGGGGCGTGACCGCGCTTTTCAAGCCATTTTACCTCTGCGTGGTAAGATCTTGAATGTTGAAAAGGCCATGCAACACAAAGTCTTTGAAAATGAAGAAATTAAGAACATTTTTACTGCGTTAGGTGTGACGATTGGAACGGAAGAAGACAGCAAAGCACTGAATCTTTCAAAGCTGCGCTACCATAAAATTGTCATCATGTGTGATGCTGATATCGATGGAAGTCATATTGCCACATTGATATTGACATTCTTCTTTAGATACATGAAAGAACTCATTGAAGCTGGACATGTTTACATTGCAACACCACCATTGTACTTAGTGAAAAAAGGCCAGAAAAAGCAATATGCTTGGGACGATCAAGAACGGGATGGTATTGTTGAAAAATTTGGTGGAAGTGCTGGTGTTCAGCGCTACAAAGGTTTGGGTGAAATGAATGCCACTCAACTTTGGGATACGACCATGAACCCAGAGTTTAGAACCTTACGTCAAGTTCAAATCGATAACGGTACAGAAGCGGATCGTATTTTTTCAATGCTGATGGGGGATGAAGTACCGCCACGCCGAGAATTTATAGAAAAAAATGCCATCTATGCCAATATTGATGCTTAACAATTGATTATCAAAGTTTAACCAATAAAATTTTTGTAATGAAAACACTCAATTTAACTTTTATATTTTTTATGTGTATGTTTACCAAGATCAATTCTCAGAGCGATCCTTTAAGCGATTTACTTGCTGCTGGAATTGAAGATGCACAACGCTTTGCTGAAGGCTACACCGCCCCGGCCTCTGAGGGTTTGGTTTATGCTATAAACAATGGCTGGTTTAACAGCGCAAAGCCACTTGGGAGACTTAAATTTGAAATTTCTATTGTAGGAAATACAAGTTTTGTTAAAGATGAAAACACTAGCTTTAACCTAGATACCACAGCGTATCAAAATATCAGCTTTGCAGACGGCAACAGCTCAAGTAGAATGGTTCCTACGATTTTTGGAGCCTCTACAAGTGAAACAGTTTCTCTGAGCTATGATGCTGGGTTTGATGTTGATGGCATTGAAGATACAACTATAGATGTTTTGTTACCTGGTGGTATTGGAACTTCTGAATTCAGTTTTATCCCAAGTGCCTTTTTACAACTCGGTTTTTCTCCTCTAAAAGGAACTGAGCTTAAGGCCAGAATTGCACCTAATTTAACGTACAGTGATGCTAAGGTAAATGCCTATGGATTTGGAATTCAGCAAGATTTGTTATTTTGGCTACCCATGAAAAAAATATTACCAATTGCCCTTTCTGGGGTGGTTGCGTACACTCAACTTGAAGGATCCTACGATCTTGAAAGTTCCTCTTTGATTGGTGGTGATAATCAAACCTTGAATGTAGATGTGAGTTCAATGTTGTATCAGTTGGTGCTTGGGACTAATTTAAAGATTATTAATTTTTATGGGTCTCTAGGACTTGTTGATGGTGAAACTAAAACAGAACTCCTTGGAGAATACATAATTACGGATTCCAATACGGTATCAGACCCCATAAAAATTTCAAACGAAACATCAAACATGCGAACAACTTTAGGGACCTCTTTGAAGTTTGGTTTTATCGGCATTAATGTGGATTATACTTTTTCTGAATATGACAGTGCCAACTTTGGTCTTAATATTGGATTTTAAACGCCATAATTTAATTGATTTAAACAAAAAGCTAAATTTTAAAAGTAAAAAAATAAAAACATGAAAGTAACAGTAGTAGGCGCAGGTGCAGTAGGTGCAAGTTGTGCTGAATACATAGCCATTAAAAACTTCGCATCCGAGGTGGTTTTATTAGATATCAAAGAAGGATACGCAGAGGGAAAAGCCATGGATTTGATGCAATGTGCTTCATTGAACGGATTTGACACTAAAGTTACGGGCAGCACCAACGATTATGCCAAAACAGCAGGCAGTCATGTTTGTGTTATTACATCTGGAATTCCAAGAAAGCCAGGAATGACAAGGGAAGAACTCATTGGGATCAATGCGGGCATTGTAAAAACAGTTTCTGAAAATTTAGTCAAACATTCACCAGAAACGGTTCTTATTGTGGTCAGTAATCCCATGGATACCATGACCTATCTAGCCCATCAAGTGACTGGACTTCCCAAAAACAGAATTATCGGAATGGGTGGTGCTTTAGATTCCGCCCGCTTTAAGTACAGACTGGCTGAGGCATTGGAAGCCCCAATAAGTGATGTAGATGGAATGGTTATAGGCGGTCACAGCGATGTAGGAATGGTCCCTTTAATTTCACATGCCACTAGGAACAGCATCAATGTTTCCGAATTCATTTCTCAAAAACGTTTAGAACAAGTAAAAAATGACACTAAAGTTGGAGGCGCGACTCTGACCAAACTCTTAGGCACCTCAGCGTGGTACGCCCCTGGAGCAGCAGTCAGTGGACTGGTCCAAGCCATTGCTTGTGATCAGAAAAAAATATTCCCTTGTTCCGTATTGTTAGACGGTGAGTATGGTTTAAAAGATTTGTGTATTGGCGTTCCTGTTATTTTAGGGTCCAATGGAATTGAGAAAATTGTTGAAATTGAATTAAGTGAGGCTGATAAAACCCATCTTGAAACTAGTGCAGAAGGGGTTACGAGGACCAACGGGCTTCTGAATTTATAACAAAAACAATCCCTTTTTTCAGGCAGTATTTTAAAGCACCACCATATTTGTGGTGCTTTTCTATTAAAATAAAAAATATATTGGCAAATCACTTCGTAAATCCTATATTTGCTCGTTTACTAAAATTTAAGCAGATTAAAACAATTCAAAATGCAAAATAAAGGATTAGTTAAGATGTTTGCCCTTTTGTTTGGGTTGGTCAGTATTTACCAATTATCATTTACATTCAAGGGTAATCAACTCGAAAATAAAGCAACTCAATTTGCAATCAACAAAGTTGCCGATACAGAAACAGATTATGATTCGAAACGAAATTTAAAGCGAATCAGCTATCTTGATTCCATAAAAAATAAAGAGGTATTTAACATTGGTATCGCCGCATACACTTATGATGAGGTCAAAGAAAAAGCCATGAATCTTGGTTTAGATCTTAAAGGGGGTATTAATGTAATTCTTCAAATTTCTGTAAAAGATATTTTAGTCGGACTGGCCAATGATAGTAAAGACCCAACATTCAGACAAGCTTTGAGCGATGCCGAGGAACTACAAAAGGACAGTCAGAATACTTATTTAGAAGATTTTTTCGAAGCCTTCGAAGTCATCCAGGGCGATAAAAAGTTAGCATCTCCAGATATATTTGCAAACCGTACTTTAAGTGACCAGATTACTTTTGATATGAGTGATGATGAAGTCAAACCTATTTTATCTGCTAAAATTGACGAATCCATCATCTCAGCTTTTGAAGTTCTTAGAAAGCGAATTGATAAATTTGGAGTGACACAACCCAACATCCAGCGGATTGGAAACTCTGGGCGTATTTTGGTTGAATTACCGGGTGCAAAAGAAGTAGAACGTGTAAAAGGATTGCTTCAGAGTACCGCCCAGCTTGAGTTTTGGGATGCTTTTAAAGGCGCAGAATTTGGAAACTTTTTAGTGCAGGCCAACGAAGTTCTCAAAACGATTGTAGTAAATGAAAACACTGAAGTTGCCTCCAATGACGAAGCTTCTGAGGCGGACGCCATTTCCGATATTATTGGGGACTCTGATGCAGAAACTGGTTTGGACGATACTGAAACCAATCCTTTATTTGATTTGATTCGGTCGATGGGCTACAATGGAGGCCCTGTGTTGGCTTCTTTTGAGTCTAAAGATCAAGAAACCATTAGTGATTATTTAAATAACCCAAAAGTAAGAGCTCTTCTTGCTCCAGAACAACGTTATGTGAAATTTGTATGGGGTATTCCTCAGTTTATGGAAACAGAAGCTGATGAAGATACCGACCAAGAAGTTGAAAGTTTAGAGCTTGTTGAGCTATATGCATTAAAAGGCAATAGAGAAAATAAACCTCAACTTAGTGGGGCTGTGATTACCGATGCCAAGCAAGAATTCCAACAAAATGGGACGCCAAGTGTGACCATGCAAATGAATCTGAAAGGGGCGAAAATTTGGGAAAAAATGACCGGTAATGCTTTTAATACTGGGGGTCAAATTGCCATTGTTTTGGATGATATTGTGTACTCCGCACCTGGAGTTACTTCAGGCCCAATATCGGGTGGAAACTCTGAAATTTCTGGAACTTTCACATTAAATGAAGCGGTCGATTTGGCCAATGTTTTGCGCGCTGGTAAATTACCTGCTTCCGCCGACATTGTTCAGGCGGAAGAAGTTGGGCCTTCCCTAGGTCAAGAAGCCATTGATAGTGGTATGAAATCTTTTATCATTGCATTGTTGTTTGTACTGCTTTGGATGGTATTTTATTATGGCAAGTCTGGGCTTTATTCCAATGTTGCATTGCTACTAAACATATTACTAATCTTTGGAATTCTATCAGGACTAGGTGCGGTATTAACCTTGCCTGGAATTGCGGGTATTGTTTTGACTATTGGTATTGCAGTAGATGCCAACGTTCTTATATATGAGCGTATTCGTGAAGAATTGTATAAAGGAAAAGGACAAAAAGAGTCTGTCAGAGATGGGTTTTCAAATGCCTTGTCTTCTATTTTAGATGCCAATATTACCACTGGACTTACAGCGCTCATTCTATACACATTTGGAACAGGTCCGATTAAAGGGTTTGCAACAACTTTGTTAATTGGTATCATTACTTCTTTATTTACGGCGATATTTATTTCTAGATTGTTAATTGATTGGGATTTGAATCGCGGCGGAAAACTTCAGTTTTCAACCAAACTCACCAAAGGCTTGTTAAGTGCCATAAAAATTGAGTTTCTCAAGAAGCGAAGAATGGCTTATATACTTTCTGCGACCATTATTTCGGCGGGCTTATTTTCACTTTTCACTACAGGGCTAGACCAAGGTATTGATTTTGTTGGCGGACGAACTTACACCGTTCGTTTTGATAAAGACATGAATACAGAGGATGTTAAAACTGCTGTAAATGAGGTTTTTAACAGTGCAGAAGTTAAAACCATTGGAAGTGCGAATCAGCTTAAAATTTCAACTAAATATAAAGTGAATGAAAATTCGGCAGAAGTTGATGCGGAAGTTCAAGAGAAATTATACACTGCTTTGGTGCCATTCCTTTCCGATGGAACCTCCTACAAACAATTTATAGATGCTGAAAATAACGTTGGTAAAATGTATTCTGGAAAAGTAAGTCCTACGATTGCTGATGACATCAAACGTTCGTCTTTATGGGCTGTTTTAGGATCCTTAATAGTTGTCTTCTTATATATTTTATTAAGATTTAAAAAATGGCAATTTTCTTTGGGCGCCGTTGCCGCTGTTTTTCACGATGTACTCATTGTGTTGGGAATCTTCTCTATTGCATGGAAGTTTCTCCCTTTCAGTATGGAAATTGACCAAGCTTTTATTGCTGCGATTTTGACAGTTATTGGATACTCTTTAAATGATACCGTGGTGGTGTTTGATAGGATTAGAGAATACATCAATGAGCATTCTAGTTGGGATTTTGGCAGAATAGTCAATGGGGCTTTAAACAGTACATTGAGTCGAACTTTAAACACCTCGCTTACAACTTTGGTTGTGTTACTGGCTATGTTTATTTTTGGTGCAGATTCTTTAAGAGGTTTACTTTTCGCATTGATTGTTGGGGTGCTTGTGGGAACCTACTCATCAGTCTTTATTGCAACCCCTATCATGCACGACACTTTAAAGCGTCTTGATAAAAAAGCCTAACAAAATATTTATTCTGATAATTAAAAAAGCCACTTTATAAAGTGGCTTTTTTAATTTAAGTATTGTGTTATGAGGTTTTTCTTTTATGAAAAAACATAAAGTAGACCCCAATCAAAATAAATGGAATACTCAATATCTGCCCTGTATTAAAACCCAATATCCAATCTTCTCGGCCGTCTACTTGTGCAATTTTAAATTGTTCAACAAAAACTCTTACGGTCATTAACAATAATAAAAACAACCCGAAAAGATAACCTTCTTGTGTGCCTTTTTTTGTTTTCCAATAAATAAAATAAACAATTAAAAAGACAAATAAATAACCAAAGGCTTCGTAGAGTTGACCAGGGTGACGTGGGATATTATCGATATTTTTAAAAACTACTGCCCATGGCAATCCTTCTTCTGAAGGCTTGCCTATGATTTCAGAATTAAAAAAATTACCAATGCGTATAAATATTGCTCCCGAAGCACAAGCAATTACCACACGGTCTAAAATCCACAATATAGATTTTTTTAGTACTTTTTTATTGTAGAGATACATTGAGACAATCATGCCAATTGTGGCGCCATGGCTTGCCAATCCTCTAAAGCCAGTAAATTCAAATCCACCGCTAAATTTAAAGGGAAGGAAAACACTAAAGAAGTCTTCACGAAACAGCTCAGCTTGATAAAAAATAACATGCCCAAGTCTGGCACCAATCATGATTCCTAATACGGAGTACATAAACAGGCTATCAAGTTTTTCATGAGATTGATTTTCATTGGTGTAGATTTTTTTCATGATTCGATACCCAAGAACAAAAGCCACAATCCACATCATACTGTAATAGTGAATTTTAAAATTTCCGAAAAGTCGAATACCGTCAGATGCGGGTTCCCATATGATCTGTAAAAAATCCATTGTCTTTAATTTTAGTGTAAATATACAGAATTGCATCTGAACAACACCTTGTTATTTGTTTGCTAATCTTTGCTTTTAGGCACAGGATCATGACCAGATCCTCCCCATGGATGGCAACGCAATACCCGTCTAATTCCTAAAAAGAAACCTTTAAAAAGACCATGTATAGACAAGGCCTCTATACAGTATTGAGAACATGTTGGCTGGTATCTACACCTAGCTGGAAGCAATGGAGAAATCCACTTTTGGTAGCTTTTGATGATTGCAATGAGTGGTTTTACAACCATAGTTTTAAAAAAAATTAATCTAGAGAGAAAGTTGTGCCGTCTTTTCCATCTTTTAAATGGATGCCAATTTCCACCAATTGATCTCTTATTTGATCAGATAGCGCAAAGTTTTTTTCCGTTCGTGCTTGATTTCTCATATTGATAAGAATCGCAATCGTTTCAGAAAGTTTTTCATCATGAGATTCAAAAGTCGATGTTTCTTGCAGTCCTAAAACATCAAAAATAAAAGCCTCCATCGTTTCTTTTAGCGTTTTTAAGCTTTCGGAATCTATACCATTTGACCCATCTTTTATTTGGTTGATATACTTTACAGCATTGAAGAGCTCCGCAATTAAAATTGGCGTATTAAAGTCATCATTCATGGCAGCATAACAACTTTGTTTCCATTCTGATACGCTAAAGTCAGAGGGGGCCGTTGAAGCTTCCAAATTTTTAAGGGTTTTCAGAGCATCCATTAGCTTTACAAACCCTTTTTCAGAAGCGACCAAGGCGTCATTGCTAAAATCTAAAATACTGCGGTAGTGGGCCTGCATCATGAAAAAACGAACAACTGAAGGCGCAAAACCTTTAGATAATTTTTTGGTATTCCCGCTTAATATTTCTCCAGGTAAGATGTTATTGCCTGTTGACTTTGCCATTTTTTGGCCGTTAAGAGTCAACATATTGGCGTGTACCCAATAATTTACAGGTTTGTAACCATTCCAAGCCTTTGCCTGTGCGATTTCACATTCGTGATGGGGGAATTTTAAATCGATACCACCTCCGTGAATGTCAAAATGTTTTCCTAAATATTTTATGCTCATAGCGGTGCACTCAATGTGCCAACCTGGAAATCCCAAACCCCATGGTGAGGGCCAACGCATGATGTGTTTTGGTTCTGCTTTTTTCCACAAAGCAAAATCTTGAGGATTTTTTTTATCGGTCTGACCGTCTAAAGTTCGTGTGTTGTGTATAAGGTCTTCAATTTTTCTACCACTAAGCACACCATAATCATTTGATTCGTTGTATTTCAAAACATCAAAGTAAACAGAGCCATTGACCTCGTAGGCAAATCCTTTTTCTAAAATGACCTTTATGATTTCAATCTGATCAACAATATGACCCGTCGCAGTGGGCTCAATACTGGGGGGTAAAAAATTGAATGTATTCAAAATGTTATGAAAGTCAACAGTGTACTTTTGAACAACTTCCATAGGTTCGATTTGCTCTAAACGCGCTTTTTTAGCGATTCGGTCCTCCCCTTCATCCGCATCATTTTCAAGATGACCTGCATCCGTAATATTCCTAACATAACGGATCTTATACCCCAAGTGTTTGAAGTATCTGAAAATCATGTCAAAAGACATAAAAGTACGAAGGTTGCCTAGATGAACATTACTGTAAACGGTTGGGCCACAGACATACATTCCAATAACGCCTTCATTGATGGGTCTGAAAAGCTCTTTTTTTGACGAAAGAGAATTGTATATATGAACAGGATTTCCCGAATATAAAGCCATAGATGGTTTCGAATTAGAACTTTGTTTCTAACTGAATGTAGTTGATAAATTCGCGTCTAACGTCTTTATTTTTGAATTGTCCTCCAAATTCACTGGTTACAGTGCTGCTTTCAATATCACGAATCCCTCTGGAGTTGACACACAAGTGCTTGGCGTCAATAATACAGGCCACATCTTCGCAGTTTAGTACTTTTTGTAATTCTTTCACAATTTGAATGGTCATACGCTCTTGTACTTGTGGACGTTTCGCATAATAATCGACGATTCGATTCATTTTTGAAAGTCCAACTACAGTGCCATTTGAAATGTAGGCTATATGCGCTCTGCCGACAATGGGCAATAAATGGTGCTCACAGGTAGAATAGACGGTAATGTTTTTCTCTACCAACATTTCGCCATACTTGTATTTGTTTTCAAATGTTGAAGCTTTGGGTTTGTTCTTTGGATCAAGACCACTGAATATCTCATTGACAAACATTTTTGCGACTCTGTTAGGCGTACCTTTAAGACTGTCGTCGCTAAGATCCAATCCCAGAGTTTCCATAATGTGTTTCACATCATCGCGAATAATTTCAATTTTCTCGTTTGCATTGAGTCTAAAAGCGTCTTCACGAATCGGGGTATCAGAAGAAGTTCCTATATGATTATCTCCGATGTGATCGAAACTTTCTAACTCATTAATATCAAATTTTGTTTTCATGGGGTTTAAATTATGAAGTTTAACTATCTCTTGACAAAGATAGTTATTTTGATTATTTAGAGCTTTTCTATTTACCATTATTAACACAAATTTTTAAATTTTTTGTAAAAAAAACATTAATTTCACCACGATGTTTTGTTTAAAGATTGCTACAAATTCTCAAACTAAATAATAAAACCTCTTTAATTTCACAGCGCTTTAATCTTCTAACCAATTTAACTTTTATGAAAACACGCTTTCTGACCTTTCTTTTTTGTGTTTTTATTTGTTCAATTATTCATGGACAAAATATTGCGTATCTAAACCAAGACCCACAGCCCATACGCTTTAATTCCAATACTAAAGCCTCACTAAATAATGCTGAATTAGTTAAACTCAAGGAAGTCTATGGCGCCGCTTTAAGGACAGAAATTTTGGATCGGCCAACCCGTGTTTTAGCCATAAAAGAAATCCTTAGAAATAGAGTTGTTTTGCGTGAAATTTCTGATCCGAACAGACAAAAACCATGCCCCAAGCTTTCAGACATTCCTCTTTTCAATGCCTTTGTTTCGAACTTAAAAAGAGATGCTGTTTTCAACCCCAATACTTTCAATCCTCTCAAATATGACTTTAGATATCATAGGCCTGGGTATCAGCTATTTCGTGTCGACAACACGAATTATTTTATAACAATTAAACCCCAAGATTACAATAATTGATATGAAAAAAAGTATTTTTTATTTAGTGGTTTTAATGTTTTTTGGACACAATCTCTCTGCTCAAGATGAGAAATGTGGTATGGAGGCTCACATGCACGAAATGATGCAAGACCCTGAATTTGCCAGACAATGGGAAATAGATCAAGCCAAGTTTAGAAGCGCTGTCGCTCAAAGCATTAATTATAGACAAAATCGTGGTGCCATGGATCCTATTGTCGTCCCAGTCGCAGTACACTTTCCTGGTGGTGTGGAGTCCGATCGTGCTTGTTTGGAAGCTTTGGCACAAAACCAAGTTGAAATTGTCAACTTAGATTTTACTGCCACTAATGCAGATGCCAATTTATGGGGGGCTGCCAGTGCGTTTTACCCAGGAGTTGTTCACGGCGCTGCAAACATTCAATTTTGCATTGCGACGCAAGATCATCCAGCAGGGACAGACGAGGATTTGGTGGAAGGCGGGCCTGCGGTTACCATTGGCTATGATTTTGGCGGTGGAAATGATGCAGATCCTGCTTGGGCCGGTTATTTAAATTTTTTAGTCAAACCTATCGGTGGGAGTACCCTTGGGTATTCTCCACTTGGGGGGAACCTCAACGCTGGATCCTCAATTGTTCTTAATACTTATGCTTTTGGATCGGGGGCAGGCTGTTCTGATTCTGGGATTGTACCAGGTGCAAATTCTAACTTAGGGAGAACAACGACCCATGAACTTGGACATTTTTTTAATTTATTACATACATTTCAAGGGGACTCTTGTAGTGATGATGATGGTATTGCGGATACGCCAAATATTGACGGCAATACTTTTGGTTGCCCTCCGGCTGGTTCAGTCCCAGGCTGTGAACCAGGTGAATTTGCACTCACCATGAGCTATATGGACTACACAGACGACAACTGCATGTATATGTTTACTCAAGGACAAATTGATGTTGTTGAAGATTGGCTTCTCATACTTGAAGCTCAATTTAAACCCAATGTAACCCCAGTTTGTGTTGAGATCCCTGAGTGGATTATTAGCGACGAAACGGTCACTACTTGCAACGGCTTATTTTATGATTCTGGTGGGGCTGCTAATGGGACTGAACCAGGAAATTATCAAAATAATGAGAATTTCACCTACACGATTTGTCCTGAAACTGCTGGTCAATCCATTCAGTTGTCATTTACTCAATTTGAGACTCAAAATAATGTTGATATACTTGAGATATTTAATGGCAATGATGCTTCAGCAGCCACTTTAGGTCAGTGGTCTGGTACTGAT